>CAZKJA010000004.1:19550-31325 GCA_964552925.1 uncultured Treponemataceae bacterium | reverse complement strand
GAGCCTCGTGGAGGAGATGGAAAAGCGGGGCTGCAAGATGAGTTCGGCTTCCATAGGGCGAATCCTGTACAGGCTGGAGTCCCTGGGCTTCGTCGAGAGCCAGACCAACAAAGGCCGGATCCTTACGAAGACGGGGCTCAAGGCCATGCAGAAGGCCAAGGCCTATATTTCCATGGACAGCCACCGCAAGAAGCTCGAAAGCCTTATCGACAGCCGCATCCTCGATGAATTCATCATGGTGCTTCAGGCCAGAAAGGCCATAGAGCGGGAAACCGTCCGGCTTGCGGCGGAAAGTATCAGCGAGGCGCGGTTACAGCGCCTCGAGTCGATCATCGCGGAACAGGAAGCGAAAGCCATGCGTGGCGAAAGCATCGCCGAGGTCGATATCGCCTTCCACAGGGAGATCGCCGAGGCTTCGACCAATTCCGCGCTCGCGGCCCTCTATGGGATCCTGGCGATGATGGGGCAACAGTCCGAGCTTTTCGAATTCATGAGGAAGCAGGTGGGCAGGACCTACCGGACAGCCCATAGGTCGATCCTCGACGCCCTCAAGGTGCACGACCCGGACAAGGCCGAACAATGCATCATAGGGCATATGGATGGACTCATCGAAGACGTGAAAAAGTACTGGGAACATTACAGGGAGTAAGGTGATGGACGAAGGAAAACCGAAGGAAGAGGAACGGTACATCTGCCGATGCGAGGAAGTCACCGAGTCCGAGATACGGGATGCGATCCGCTCCGGAGCCCGAAGCGTCATCGAGGTGAAGCGCTGGACGAGGGCGGGAATGGGAATTTGCCAGGGCAGATCCTGCCGCCGCCTCGTGGAGAGGATCCTTGCTGAGGAGTTGCACCTTAGACCTGAGGAAGTGGAGATATCGTCATTCAGGCAGCCTGTGCGGCCCGTCTCGATACAGTCGATGGATGATGAACTCAAGCGATGAATGGGAAGCGTAGCCTCGCCGGTTGCGAATTACATGGAGGATGAAAGATGGACTTTGGAAGGCTTGTTGTCGCAATGGCGACACCTTTTGACAAGGACCTCGAACTGGATCCGGACAAAGCGGCCGCGCTCGCCCGGCGGCTCATCGAGGACGGTGTCGATTCTCTGGTCCTGAGCGGGACTACGGGAGAGTCGCCGACGCTTTCGCGCCAGGAGAAGATAGACCTCATCAAGACCGTTAAAAAAACGGTACATGCACCAATAATCGGGAATGCCGGCACGAACGATACGCGGGCATCCATCCAGAACGCGATCGACGCCGAGGAGGCGGGGGCCGATGGCCTGCTCCTCGTCGCTCCTTACTACAACAAACCCGACCAGGGGATGCTATACGATCACTTCGCGGCCATCGCCTCGTCGGTGAAGATTCCCTCGATGCTCTACAATGTTCCGGGGAGAACGGGCATCAACATCAGGCCGGAAACCATAGTGAAACTATCGCATGGGGTGCCGAACATCACGATGCTCAAGGATGCCGCGGGAGCGCTCGACGATACGACCATCGTAATAAAGGAAGCCGCCCCCGGATTCAGGGTCTATGCGGGCGAAGATTCGCTCACGCTCCCCAGCCTCGCGATAGGCGCCTATGGCGTCGTCTCCGTCGCCGGCCACGTTGCCGCGCGCCTCATCAAAATGATGATCGAAGATTATCTCGCGGGCAGGAATGCCGAGGCGGCGGCGCTGCATGCGAAGCTGCAGGCCATCAACAAGGCGCTCTTCCTGCAGCCGAACCCGGTGCCGGTGAAGAGGGCGCTGCAGCTCTGCGGCTTCGACGCGGGTTCGCTCCGGGCTCCGCTCAAGGATGCATCGCCCGAGGTCACGAAGATCCTTGCCTCTGAGCTTGCTGAACTGGGAATCACAAAATGACGAAGACCGGTTTCAACGAAGGATCGAGGATTGAGCTTCACGCCATTCTGGGCAAGCTCGAGGCCACCGAAGAAGTCACTATCATGTTCGAAGGAACGCCGCTGAAAGCCAGGCCAGGGGAACCGATCATGTCGGCCCTGATCGCCGCCGGCGTCAATGTTTTTCGCTACACGAAAAAAGGATCTCCCCGCAGGATGTTCTGCGGCATCGGCCGCTGCACCGACTGCGTGATGATGGTCGACGGGGTACCCGGCGTCCGCACCTGTGTCACCGAAGTGCGCGATGGCATGAAGGTCGAACGCCAACACGGCGTGGGAAGCTGGAAAACAAAAACGGAGACGGGTGATGGACACTGAGAAGAAACCAGCGATCGTGGTGGGAGCCGGCCCGGCCGGACTCTGCGCCGCGATCGAACTCAAGAAGGCCGGGGCGCCGGTCATCCTCATGGATGAAAATTCAAAGCCGGGCGGGCAACTTTTCAAGCAGATCCACAAGTTCTTCGGATCGCGGGAGCACAAGGCCGGCGTACGGGGCTTCGATATCGGCAAGGAACTTCTCGCCGAATCGCTACGCTTGGGGATAGATGTGCGACTGAAGACGGAAGTGGTGGGGATAGAAAAGGATCTGAAAGTATGGGCCGTGGAAGATCGTTCCCGTTCATATACCGTCGATGCCGCGGCCCTCATCCTTGCCACGGGGGCAACCGAGAATGCGTTGAGCTTCCCCGGCTGGACATTGCCCGGCGTCATGACGGCGGGTTGCGCCCAGACGCTGATAAACGTGCACAGGGTGCTTCCCGGAAGAAAAGTGTTGATGATCGGCTCGGGCAATGTCGGCGTCATCGTCGCCTACCAGCTCATGCAGGCGGGAGCCGAAGTCGTGTCCGTCATCGAGGCGTTGCCACGCTTGGGCGGATATGGCGTCCATACCGCCAAGGTTCGCCGGGCTGGCGTTCCATTCCGCTGTTCTACCACGATAATCCGCGCCGAGGGGAAGGAAAGCGTCGAACGCGCCGTCATAGCACGGATCGATGAGCGCTTCAATCCCATTCCCGGGACCGAGGAAACGCTTGAAGTGGACGCCATCTGCCTCGCCGTCGGGCTCACACCTTCAATAGAGCTGGCATGCCTCGCGGGTTGCGGCCAGATCTATATCCCGGAGCTCGGGGGGAACATGCCCGGCCATGATGAATACATGCGATCGAGCATGGAGTCCGTCTATGTCGTCGGCGACATCGCAGGCGTCGAGGAAGCGAGCACCGCCATGGAAGAGGGAAGGCTGGCGGGAGTCCATGCCGCGTGGGCGATGGGATACATGGATGAGGAGACGATGAGAGCCAGTACCGATGAGACAATGGGACGATTGAGGTCCCTGAGGCAGGGTGTCTTCGGGCAGAAGCGCTTTGCCGCCAAGCAGAGAATCATCGAACGGGGAGCGGCCAGATGAGCGGCGACGAATCGCTCAAGACGACGGGAGCGCCCTCGCTTGGGGAACTGCGCCAGGCAGGCATGCTTCCCGCGGTCGAGGATCTTGTCAAGAGAGCCTGCGTCTGCATCGAATGCGTGGAGGAAATTCCCTGCAATCCCTGCGAGACGAGTTGTCCACAGGGGGCCCTCACGGTAGGTTCCCCCATCACGAACCTGCCTCTCATCGACAGGGAAAAGTGCACGCTCTGCGGGCTCTGCATCCCCGCCTGCCCCGGGCTTGCGATCACCATCAAGAGCATCCAGGGAGAAAAGGGCAGGATACGGTTCCCCTGGGAATACATTCCCTTGCCGGTCGCCGGAGAAGAAGTCGAGATGGTCGACCGTTTGGGGCAGGGCTTGTGCGCGGGGCACATTATTTCGGTGCTGAATCCTGTCCGCAACGATCGGACGGCTGTTGTAATGGCGGAATTTCCCGCGGAATTCGTCCAAGAAGTAATCAGCATCCGGAGGAAGCATGGAGCGGTTTAAAGTAGCGGTCGTCGGCGCGCTGGGCGCCGTCGGGACGGAGATGATCAAGACCCTCGAACAGCGGAATTTTCCAGTCTCCGCCCTCATTCCCATGGACACGGAAGACATGGCAGGCAAGACGGTGGTTTTCAAGGGACAGGAAGTGAAGGCGAGGGCGGCCAGGCCGGGTGCCTTTGGCGACGTTGACATCGCCCTTTTCTCGGCGGGTGCCGAGGCTAGCCTTGCGCTCGCTCCCGCCGCGGTCTCCGAAGGGGCCATCGTGATCGACAATTCCAGCCAGTGGCGCATGGACCCAGGTGTCCCCCTTGTTGTGCCCGAAGTGAATCCGCAAGCCTTGGACGCCCACAAGGGAATCATCGCCAACCCCAACTGCTCGACCATACAAATGCTCGTGGCCGCAAAGCCCATCCATGACGCGTACAGGATCAAACGCATCGTCGTCGCGACATACCAGGCCGTGTCGGGCACGGGGACAGCCGCCATCGCCGAACTGGCGTCGCAGGCAGGCCAGTTCAGCAGGGGCGAGCACATCGACGCTTCAGTCTACCCCAGGCAGATTCTTTTCAACGCCCTTCCCCATATCGATGTATTCCTGGATAACGGATACACCAAGGAAGAGATGAAAATGGTGCATGAGACTCACAAGATTCTCGACCCGGCGATAGCCGTAAGCCCGACAGCGGTACGAATTGGCGTTTTCAGAGGTCATTCTGAATCGATCAATATCGAGACCGAAAAGCCTTTCAATATCAATGAAATCAGGCAATTATTAAGCACTGCTCCCGGCGTACAGGTGATGGACGATCCTGACACGCTCCTGTATCCGACTGCCTTGGATTGCGATGGGAAGGACGCGGTATTCATTGGAAGGCTGCGAACCGATCCCACGGTGAAAAATGGACTCAATATGTGGGTCGTCTCGGACAATTTGCGGAAGGGTGCGGCGCTGAATGCGGTGCAGATAGCGGAAACGCTTATCGCGCGGGGCTTCCGCGGAAGGAAGGCTTAGTGATTCGGCTATCGCATCTCGATAAGTTGTGCCGCGGCATTGAACAAGCGGGCGCCATCGAGGTGGACCGGTATGCCGCCAGACCTGGCCGCGGTCACTATTCCTGCCTATCCGCCACCTACGGGGAAGTAGAGGAACAGCGAGTCTCCATCATTGAGTACATAGTCGAACGGTTTCCTTTCACGATTGATCAAGGGCACCATGAATTTCCTTGCGTCTTTTTTTACAAGGAGCCTGTCAAGAAAGGCATCAACCGTGGTTTGGGAGGGGACTTCGACCGTGCTGTTGCTTGGGGCGTTTTCTATCTTGAAGAATCCCATATATTCCAGACGAATTGTCATGTCTATAGTGTACAAAAGCGGGCGCATGTCCAGCAAGTCCGTAGGCGATGCCGACTTACAGTTTATTGCCTGTCAAATCAGCATCTCGTTCTTTTTTCTTTCGATCGACAGCGGCTCGGGCGGTTTTCCTTAATAGTATCAAGCGGTACATGTGCGTCACCGCGGTGCGCACGGCCGCGTAGACCGGGACGGCCAAAAGCAAGCCGAAAAACCCGGCAAGGCTGCCTGCAGTAAGCAACAAGAAAATAATTACAAGCGGATGGATCCTGAGTTTCTTGCCGATTACAAGCGGCGTGACAAGCTGGTTGTCAATCTGCTGGACGATGATTACGAGTACGAGCACTTTAACCAGCTTGCCTGGGCCATGGGTAAGGGCCACGATCAAACCGGGAACCGCACCGATAAACGGACCGACGTAGGGAATGAGATTCGTGACCAGCGCGACGAGAGCGAGTAACAGGGCGAACTCAATTCCAAGCACAGTATAGCCGATGAACATCATGACGCCGACGAACAGGCTCACGAGCAGTTGACCCTGGATATATGTACCCAAGGTGGCGCCCATGCTGCTCACGATGGAGCTGGCTTCATCCTTGTATTCATCGGGAAAGAAGCGGGTTGCGAATTGCGGTAGCTTGCTTCCGTCTTTCAACATGAAGAAAAGTATGAAAGGCACCGTAGTAAGCACTATTAGAAGATTCGCAAAAAAACCCAGGAATCCTGAAATATTTTGAATAATACCGATATACAGGCTTTTTACCAGTTCGGCCGCCTTGGCCGGCAACTCTTCGGTCATGACTGATACTTCAGGCATGAAGCGGGTTATATATTCGTTCTTCCCGAATTTCTCGATGGATGCGCGAACGGTATTCACGAGACCAGGCGTATGCTCTATAAGCGAATCTATCTGGACCATGAGCACCGGAAGCCCCAGCACAAGGGACAGCGCCGTCAGAACCGCCAGTACTACGTACAGCACTGTTATTGCGGCGATTTTCGGGAATTTGCCGCGGCTCAAGAGCCGGACAAAGGGATTGAAAAGATAATAGGATATTCCGGCGAGCAGTACGGGAAGGAAGAGCGTGCTCAGGAGCACGGCGAAAGGGTGGAAAAAGAAGCTGACTTCACGGGCTACCAGTACAATAAGGAGGAACAGGAGTATCAAGACCATCGCCTGGAACAAGCGGCTCTGGGTCAGGTAACTTAAACCGGGGAGCGTCTTTCCCTTCATATTCCTGGTCCCGCACGCAAATTGTATACGGCAATCATCCAGGATCCCCCGGCGATCGGCTCCTATCCCGCATCATGAATTCGTCTTTCGAAAGCTTTCATTGGAATACGAAGGCTCCATCGAGGATCATTTCAGAAGAGGAGTTTCCGAATCCATCGTCATAGTATATCGATAGATCGAAGTAATAAGGAATCAGATACATTGAGTACCCAGCCAACGTTTCGGAAATCGAGGCATTCACATCCAGGTATGTATCGAATACCAGGGAATCAAAAGTAATTCCCACATCGTCATAGGCGATTGCCGTATAGTTGCTGGCACGGATGACGTATGAACTATTCGTTATATAAATGGGGACATTCCCATAGTTTGTTATTGTGTAGTAAATCTGGAAGTCGCCATTTACATCATCCGCGACGGCAGTATACGTCATGTATAAATCGAGTACAGGCGTTTGCAGCGCACCTGCGCACGAGAACAGCAACAAGAGTATCGGCAGTGCGAGAAGTAGTTTCTTCATGGCCGCGTTCCACTATGCACACTCTTTGGTTTGGTACTCATACGATGAAGATACGCAGAGTTTTGATTATTATATGTGCGCCAACGAACGTAGCCTCGCTTTTTAAAGGGAAAGCTTCACGATTGCATCAATTCGTTTCCTCGATGCGATATTTCCTGGCTACGTCTTCGTAACGGGATATCACTTGCCGTACGTAATTTCTTTTGTCCGTATACGACTCCGGGTAGAAGCTGCGCTTGAAGCCGTAGACTATCATGTTCTTGAGCGTCTTCGGGCTGATATCGAAGTTGTCGACGGCCAAGCGGATTTCCTTTGAAACCGTAGTATTGGATACGAGGCGGTTGTCCGTGCACAGAGTCGCGGAAAGCCGTCGATCCAGCATCTTGCCCAAGGGGTGGTCCCGCAGGTCTTTCAATTCCGGCTTGGTCTGGAGGTTGCTGGTGAGGCATACTTCGATTGTCACGCGCTGGTCGGCGATAAACGAGGCCAGGCCTTCGGTGTAGAGTCGTTTGTCTGCTATCGTGGGGTCAGAGACCTTGTCGACGTCGAAAAGCGAATAGCCGTGACCCAGGCGGTCTGCGTGCAAGGCCGTGATCGCCTGGAATATGCTCTCCGCGCCGTAGGCTTCCCCGGCATGGACCGTCTTGTGCATGAAGTTCTTGTGCACGTAATTGAACGCCTCCATGAAATTATCCGCTGGGTATCCGGCTTCCTGGCCTGCGATGTCGAAACCGACGATCGGTATGCCCTGCTCGTCCCTTATACGCACGACGCCGCGCGCGAGTTCCATGGCGGCCATCCGGATGACCTCGCCGGCGGATGAATTGCAGTGAACCCCGAAGAACGCGTCGTAATACGGGGAGAACCCCTTGCCGCCGAACATGCGCATGGCGCAGGCGATTATGCCGTAATCGAAAGCCGGCAACTCGTTGTCGCGGACCTCTCCCCTGGCGTTGTGCTCGGCCTTGGCACGCCGGAATCCTTTGTCGGCCGCCGCCAGGATGAGGGGCATTGTCAAGGACTTGTTGTCCATGAGCAACTGGGGGGCGAAGCGCGGTTCGATGTAGCAGACACCTTCATCGATGCAGTCGACGGCGAGTTCGTAAGCCGCCCGCTCGAGGTTTTCAGGGTCGCGGAGTACGTCGCAGGTATATTTGAACCCGCGTAGGTATTCGGGGAGGTTGGCATAGCTGTCCTTGAAAACCAGTTCCCTCATGCCTGCCTCGCTGTACGACGGAAGCTCCACGCCGCCCTTCTTGGCCATTTCGACAAGGGATGAAAGCCTGAGCGAGCCGTCGAGGTGGACGTGCAGGTCGGACTTGGGAATATCGTGTATGAAGGCGTCTGAATACCGGGTCATGCGGGCTCCTATCGCGTCGATATGTAAATCATTCTACAGCTTTTGACTCTGCTTAGTCACGTGACAAGAAACCGAATCATGCATCGGTCAGACGGTGGCGGCAGCGTCTACACCTTCGCGCTGTTCCACCACTACATCACCGCCGGGCTTATCGTCAGGTTCCAGGGGGTAATGAAGGCACTCTACGGGGCAGTAGTGGAACCAATCATAGACTCGCCTTCAGCACTGTCATCATCCCACCGTCCTCATGGTCTATGATATGGCAGTGGAGCATCCAATCCCCAGGGTTGGTCATCACGAACGCCAGGTCGACATAGCCGCGGCTGGGAACCGGCACCGTATCCTTCCAGAGTTCACCTTCCGGACGCTTGCCGTTGATCGACAGGACCTGGAAGGTGGTTCCGTGAAGGTGAATGGAGTGTTCCATCTGGTGCCCCATCATCATCGCCATCATGTCCCGGTCGTACACGCGCATAGTCACAATCTTGCCGACCTCGACGTCGATTGGCCTTGTATCCGGATGTGAACGGCCGTTGATCGTCCAACGCATCATCGATGTTCCGCCGCCGTGTCCACCATGCCCGCCGCCCATCGCCGAACCGAGTTCCAGCATTATATCCGGGCGAGCGCCCGCTTTGACCCGATACGCTCGCGGTATTGGCTTGATGAAGGGAGAAGCGACTTCTGCTACCTTGCCCTCGCCGTAGACGATTGGAATCACGATGCCGGCGGACGGTCTGGAACTGATTATCCGGTACCGTTGACGTTCCTTGCCCGTCGCCGCCAATTCCGCGTCCACGCGCTCCCCGGGAGAAAGCTTGATAGAGTCGGTGGTGTAGGGCTGGGCCAAGGCCTGACCATCTGTATGGGTGATCCGGAAAAGGTGACCCTCGATCTTGAGCGTATGCTCCGACGCGGTAGAGGCGTTTATGAACCTGAGCTTGTGCAATTCGCCGTTCCGCACATCAAGGGGTGCGATAGCCGGACCGGTCTTGCCGTTGACCGTTTCGATGTTGCCGTGACGTTCCATCGCACCGACAGGAACGCCTTCCATGCGGTTTCCCTGAGCATCGAGCAACCAATCGTCCAGGATGATTGTATGATCACCCGAATATGCCGCGTCCTCCGGCGCGAGGATGATGAACGGGCCGTATAAACCGCGGTCGAGTTGCGGCAGCACGGGCATCCTGTGGGGATGATACCAGTAGGTGCCGCTCTGTCCCGCCACGAATTCGTACAGTCGGGAGGCTCCGGGCTCTATGATGAGGGACGGACCATCCTGCTCGATGGGCAGTATCAAGCCGTGCCAGTGGACGTTGGTCGTATCAGGCAGGCGGTTGACCACCTGGATCCGCACCAGTTCGCCCTTCCCGGCGATGATTGGCGTGCCGGGGACGGTGCCGCCGTACGACCAAACCTTGGTAACCAGTCCGGGTTTGAGTTCCCATTCGGTCTCGACCAGCTCAAGCCGGTAATCGGCCGCATGCATGTTCAAAGTGAGGAACAGCAATAACGTTGCGACGGCGAATCGTGCCGCATCGGTGGTACGGGAAGATGACATTGTGGCCTCCATCTGGTAGTTGTGCCGTGGTTACGATACACACAAGATAATATAATACTAAAATAGTCATGTATAATGCATGAATCGGATCATGGCACTCCTTGCCGCATCGACCAAGCCATCGTGCGGGAAGGCAACTGTTTTTCGTTTACCTGCGGTTTACTACCATGCTATCATATAAAATATATGATACCTCCTGATTCCAAAAGCGTGGAAGCGTTCAACCCTGCGTCCTTGGTGTTGCCATTTTACCTGCCATCCGGACTCGCGTTTCTAGGAGTGGGTATGGCCATCCCGTTACTCGCCCTCTACGCCCGTTATCTCGGCGTAGGCGATGCGGGTGCGGCCTTCATCGTCGGGCTCGTCGGATTTGGCATCCTGGCGTTCAATATTCCGGCGGGTCAGCTTATCGCGATGCATGGGTCTCGAAAGGTTCTATTATTTTCAACGGGAGCCGAGACAATGTTTGCCTTGGGAGCAGCATTGGCGCCGGCTCCATGGTTCCTTGCAATCATGGCGGTCGGTATGGGAATGAGTCAAACTACTTTTTTTGTAGCTCGGCTTTCCTTCTCCAAGACTTCGATTCCGGCGATGCATAGGGGCAGGGCGCTCTCGCTAATAGGCGGGGAGAACCGGCTGGGATATCTCCTGGGGCCCATCGCGGGAGGTTTCATTGCCCAGGTATTCGGTTACCGCTACGCCTTTATTGCGTACACGCTGTTGATGGCATGTACTTGGGTGTCAGTGTTTTTATGGGTGCCAAAGGATGCGCAAGCCGCCAAGCCGGAAGCCTGGACTCCAGCCCAATCGATATCGATTATCCGTTCCAACGCGAAGGTGTTCGCTACAGCAGGAGCAGCCATCATAATACTACAGCTTATGCGGACTGCACGGCAGGCGCTGATCCCGCTCGTGGCCAACTCTCTGGGCCTTTCGGTGTCACGTATAGGCATGGTTATCGGGCTCATGTTCTTTGTGGAGATAATCTTGGTCTATCCAGCGGGTGTGATAATGGATCGCTGGGGCCGGAAGGCCGCGGGGGTGCCGTGCCTGCTGTTTCTGGCTTCAGGCTTGTCTCTGTTGCCGTTTGCGCACAACCTGCCGATGTTGTTGCTCGCCGTCATAGTCGCTGGTATCGGCAACGGTCTCGGCAGCGGAATCAACATGACGCTGAGCACGGACTTTGCACCTAGTGTCAATCCCGGCAGGTTCATTGGTGTATGGCGATTCATTGTGGACATGGGAACGATGTCCGGACCGTTTCTCGTGGGTGCCATTACCAGCGCGTTCAGCCTGTCAGGTGCATCAATGATCGTTGCCGCGATAGGATTTTGCGGTGCCGGCATCTTCGGTTTCTTGACGCCTGAACCAAAACCGCGCAGCATCAAGGCGAGGCATGGTTGACGTGCTCGTCAAGAATATCGACGACCGGCGCCCGGAAGCGCGATGGTCGCCGTGAGGAAGATGTGGTCGGAAGGCAAGCGCCTCCGTTGCTCGTGGTTGAGAGGTACCATGTCGCCTAACATGCCTCCGTCGACCACTGCGAGATCGTTCGATACGAAGATATAATCAAGCTGGCTGAAATTGAGTCCGTCCCTGAAATAGAAATGGGAGAAGCGGGCCCGCTCCGGGATATCCATAGCGTCGAGGACATCCCGGAACGGCAACCCCAGAAACTCCTCGAACTCGAACTGGTGCTCGCCCCTGACAAGGATGCCGTTGAAGTCGCCCATCACCACGCAATTCTTCCTCGAAACCAGCGAACTCAATTGCGCCACCTCCCTGAGGCGTTGTTCGATCCCATGGTCCTGACCGTACTGCGATTTAAGATGAACCACATAGAACCGCATGCTGCTCGGCCCAAAGGAGATCTTGAGTTCCAACACATTCCTTGAAAAACTGCCTCGGACATTGCTGGAGGCGATCCG
>CAZKJA010000004.1:0-19540 GCA_964552925.1 uncultured Treponemataceae bacterium | reverse complement strand
CACGCCTCTCTTTACCAAGGCTCCGACATAGATACCGCGCCTGCTGTTCTCTTCGTACAGGTGGCAATCATAGCGGCCACGCAAATAATGCTTGTTGAAATTTCCAAGCGTCTCCATACCGCCCACTTCGCATAATCCGACAATATCAAAGTCGTTTTCAATTATTGTATCCGCGATTGCGGCTATCTTGAAACGTTCCTTGTTGGGATTGAAGATCGAGGAATTCATCGCCTGGTAATCCGGTTCGGGAAGCGCTTCAAACGCTTCTTGCGAGTATTCCTTGTCAAGGAGGATAAACAAATTCTCCGCGTTGAAGGTGGCTATCTTGATGCTGATGGATTCGATGGTAGAGTGCTCCGTATCTATTCGATCCTGGATGGCGAGTGTATGACAAAGAAGCCGTATTTGGCTATGCTGTCCCGCGGAGGAACAACCTTGAAACTTTTCATGTTTCGGTTCGCCCGCCTCTTGCTGGGTCTCGTGCTCTATGCGGTGGGAATAGTCCTCACCTTGAACGCGCATATCGGCTACGGGCCGTGGGAGGTGTTCCATGTAGGCTTGGCCGAAACGGCGGGCATGAGCATAGGCGCCGCGGCTATCGTCACCGGCGTCGTCATAGCGTTTTTCGCTGTCCTCTTCGGCGAGAAGCTTGGATTGGGGACGCTCCTCAACATGACGCTGATAGGAGTCGTCCTGGATGCGATCCTGCTGTCGGGAATCATTCCGGTATCTCGATCATTTTTTACGGGAGTCGTCATGATGGTGGCGGGACTTTTCGTAGTGGCGCTCGCGTCATATTTCTATATCGGCTCCGGCTTCGGAGCCGGTCCCCGGGATGGCCTGATGGTAGCCTTGACGAGGAAGACCCGTCTTCCCGTCGGACTGGTGAGGGGCGCGATAGAACTTGTCGCCGTGCTGGTCGGCTGGCGCCTCGGCGGAATGGTAGGGCTCGGTACCGTGCTCGCGGCTTTGGCGATCGGCTTCTGCATCCAGCTGACTTTCAGGCTGCTCAAATTCGACCCGACCCTCGTTCAACACGAAAGCCTTTGGATGAGCTGGCACAATATGTTCCAGGAAAAAAGCATACGTCGTTGATCATGCTTCCCCGTTACACGCCGTATTATTGCGAAGAGAATATATATCTGCTGGCAGAACAAATGATCGATGGGCGAAAGATGTGCGCGGCAAGCGATCCGGAATCGATAGTGGATCCGATAAGTGTTGTTTTTATCACCAACGCACGGCGATCGTGCGCTCTCCTGCACCAGAGGGCCGCAGGAAAGGGGAAGGCGGTATTCTGGGATTATCATGTAATAATGATGTCCGGGATGGGACGCGCCGCGATGATATGGGACCTTGATACGCGCCTCGATTTTCCCTGCCCGGCAATCGACTACCTGGCGCGGACATTCCCGGCCGACACGCCGGTGGAATTTCGACCTCTCTTCAGGATCATTTCCGCGGAAGCGTACCTGGCGGGCTTTTCCAGCGATAGACGGCATATGCGTAAGGAAGACGGTTCCTGGCTCAAGCCTCCTCCGGCATGGCCATGCCTGCGCGGCTCTGGCGCTGCATCGCCCCACGAATTGGAGAGGCTGCTTGATTTGGACTATCCGCGTTGGGGAGCGGATATCGACATTGCGTCCGCGTTCATGCGCTCGCACGGGGGCTTTCCCGCGACACTTCACGATATGACAATTTGATGGTAATCTGCACTATATGGGCACCACCAAGAATCTGAGCGCCGTAAGCAGGACTTTCACAATACTCGAAAAATTGTCCTTGGTCTCAAGCTCCAGCCTTGAGGAATTGTCCAAGGCTAGCGGACTTGCCAAGCCGACCGTATACCGCTTCCTGTTGACCCTCCGGGATCTCGGGTACGTCCACCGCGATGAGGGTGACAAGTGGTTCTTGACTATGAAGCTGTTCGGCATGGGTTCCCGCGCCTTGGATCATATGGAATTGCCGGTCGTCGCGCGGCCCATAGCTTTTCGACTGTCACAGGATTTGGGTGAGACGGTGCATATGGGAATCCTCGATGACGGGGAAGTCCTGTACGTGCTCAAGATTGAATCGCGCTATACGATACGGATGTATTCACGTGTCGGGAAGAAGATTCCGTTGTACTGCAGTGCGATGGGCAAGACGCTACTGGCCCATGCCAGCGTACCGGCACGCGAAGATCTGCTCTCCTCCATAAAAATTGTGCAGTTTACACCCAACACAATAAAAGATCGTGCCAATCTTGAAAAAGCTTTGAAAAAGATCCTCGCGGAAGGCATCGCCGAGGATTCAGAGGAGCATGAGGAAGGCATCACCTGCCTGGCCGCGCCGATCAGGGACCATGCAGGCGGGGTAGTCGCCGCCTTGAGCGTGTCCTGGCCGCTTTTCAGGTTCGACCCGTCGATGAAAGGGCACTATTCTTCACGGATCAAGGCCGCCGCCGGAGAGATTTCAGCAATTCTCGGTTACGATCCCGCCTTGAAATATAGCGAATATTAATGGAACTATGTTCCAATATATTGAGTCTTGTGGTACTATCTTCCAGATGCAGGAGGATTTCATATGGATGGTATCGACAAGACAATTTTCGAGATAGGTTTGGTTCCGGTCATCAAGCTCGATGACGCGGCAAATGCGGTGATGCTCGGCAAGACCCTTGTGGCATCGGGACTGCCTGTCGCCGAAGTGACTTTCCGTAGCTCCGCCGCAGCGGAATCCATACGCCGGATGAGCGCGGAATGCGCGGGGCTCCTCGTTGGCGCCGGAACGGTCACAAGTCCGGAACTTGCGAAGACCGCGGTGAAGGCGGGCGCACGATTCATCGTGTCTCCCGGTTTCAATCCCGCGACTGTGGACTGGTGCCAGGAGCAGGGTGTGCCGGTATACCCTGGAGTAAACAGTCCATCGATGATCGAAGCCGGACTTGCCAAGGGGCTCAAGGTGCTCAAGTTTTTCCCCGCCGAGGCGTCGGGGGGCATGGCGATGATCGAGGCTTTGGCGGCACCGTTCGACGGAATCAAATTCATGCCGACCGGGGGCATAAATATGTCAAACCTGGCTTCCTATGTTTCGCACCCTGCGATACTCGCCGTCGGCGGCAGTTGGATGGTCAAGGCAGACATGATACAGTCGGGGCAATGGGATGCCATCGCTTCCCTCTGTTCCCAAGCCGTTACCGCGGTCCAGGGATTCTCGTTCGCTCACATAGGCATAAACCTTCCGGATGCCGCCACGGCGAAGGGCGTCGCCGGGCTTTTCGAAGGCATGGGGTTCCCCCTCAAGGATGGCAACTCGTCGATTTTCGCGGGCAGCTTTTTCGAGGTGATGAAGCAGCCGTTCCTTGGCGCCATGGGTCATATCGCGATCAAGTGCAACAGCATCGAGCGCGCGCTGGCTTACCTGGCACGTCAGGGTTTCAAGGGCAAGCCCGATACGGCAAAAATGGACAATGGCTACCTCAAGGTGATATATCTGGACAAGGAGATTGGCGGCTTTGCCGTACACCTTACAAGGACGTGAATGGAATTGACGGTGCCGCCAAACGGCACCGTTCTTTTTAGTGCGGTTTTACGTTTGCCTGCTTGTTGCGGCCGACGGTTGCCCGTATCGCGTCCCCATATAAAATCAGGGCAAGGCCAGCCAACACGAGGGGCGAGCCGAAGAGGAAGAACCTCGAGGCTTTCTCTCCCGAAGCCAGGCCGAGCCCCATCGCTATGAGCGGGTTGACCAATGAATAGCTCGAGACCCTGAAACTCGGTTCCACGACAAGCAGATGGTTGTACGCTACAAGGGTCAGGCCCCCCAGGAAGGACAGGTAGCCAAGCGAGAACAAGGACCATGCAGAGGCCCCCCGGATTGATTCCATAACATCGACCCCCGATGCAATTCCGATAGCCAGGGAAACCGTGCCCCCCACAAACATCTGGATCGCGGTTGAGACCAGGACATCCTTCGGTTTCGGCATGGTTTTCGACATGCTCGTACCCAGTCCCCACGCCAAAGCGCCGACCACCGCCAGAAGTATCGAAGGGTTGAACACCGCAACGGCGCCAGATTCCGGAAACAGGATCAGGAAGACTCCGGCTATACCGCCGATCGCACCCACCATCCGTATCGGGCTGACCTTTATCCTGTATAGGATAAAATTAAAAAAAGCCACGTATATGGGCATGCACGTGACGACGATGCTCGCCATCCAGCTGGGTATATTTTTTTCAGCGATGGTGACCAGGCCATTGCCAAGCAGCAAAAGGAATATGCCCAGGAATGCCGCTCCGGCTATTTCCTTGGCGGCTGGAAAGCTGCGCAAGCCACCGCGCAACCGGGCTATAACGACCAACATCACGGAACCAAACAGGAAACGAAGGCCTACGACCACTGTGGGATGGATTGTGTGTACAGCCGCCTTTATAAAAAAATAAGTCGAGCCCCAGACTATGAAAATCAGGGCGTACGATATGACGACCACAAAGCCTTCCTTCTTCACGCTATGTTCCTCCACGACATACTAACCTGCGAATATATGGGGAAACAAGCGCCAAGTGCATGATTTTTCGGACGTGCACAATGGCGGGATGGAAAAAGGACCCGGGAAAGCCCGGGCCCCAATGGAATGTAATGAAGCGGAAAAGCTTACCGGACGCTGTGGAACATCAAGCCAGGCAACCAGGTAATGATCTGCGGGAAGAACACCATGATCACCAACGTGAATGCGACGATTCCGATGAATGGAATGACGCCTTTGATGATCTGCCCCATCGTCAAATTGTACTCCTTTGGCGCGGTACCCTTGAGGACGAAAATCGACATCGCCATCGGTGGCGTCATGAACGCCATCTGAAGGTTTACGACGACCATCATACCGGCCCACAAAGGATCGAACCCGAGCTTGGCGAAAATGACGGAGAAAATCGGCACAACGATAAAGACTATTCCTATCCACTCGATGAACATGCCAAGCATGAACACAATGAGCATGATGACCGCGAACGATGCCCACTTGCCGCCGGGGACTGAAAGTATCATCTCGGCGACTACGTCGCCTGCTCCGGCATTCATGAAAATGCCGACAAAGGCGTACGACATCGCCGCGATCATCACCACGAAGGCGCTGACCTTGAGCGTTTCTATCGATGCCTTGAGCAACATCTTCCAGCTGAACTTCTTATAAAAGACCGTCAATAAAACCGAGACAAACGAACCTACCGCTGCTGCCTCGGTGGGTGGCGCGATCCCCGAGAAGATGGTGCCCAACACCGCCGCGATGAGCAGTACCGGCGGCAACATCGACTTCAGGAGCCTGCCGACCTTGGCGGCGGAAAACGGCGTCATCTGATCCTTGGGTATCGGAGGCCCCAGCTTGGGATTGATGCCGCAACGTACAGCGACGTACACGATGTACAGGAAGGACAGCAGCAGGCCTGGAAGGATAGCACCCATGAACATCTGGCCGATCGACAAGCCTGCCTGCGGGGCATACACGATGAGCATGATGCTCGGTGGTATCAATATGCCCAAAGTACCGGCTGCCACAATGGATCCCGCCGCCAAGCTACGATCATAGCCACGTTTCAGCATTGGTCCGAGCCCCATCAGTGTCAGGATCGTGACCGAGGCCGCAATTACGCCGAGGCAGGCGGCCAGGATCGTGCCGAAGATGATGGTCACGATGGCGAGGCCACCGCGTACCTTTCCCAGGGCATCGTAGAGGCTCTCGTACAGCTCGCTTGTTATCCCCGAATTCTCCAGTATCACCCCCATGAAGGTGAACAGCGGTACCGCGAGATACGGATAATTGAGCGAAAGGTCGTAGAACCTCGAAAACAGGATATGGAACGTAGTCGTCGGACCGAATACCAGGATGCCGACAAGAAAGGCGACGCTTCCGATGACGAAGGCGATGGGAAAGCCGGTGAGTACCAGCACGAATACCCCGCCCAGCATCAGGATGGCGATCAGCTCAGGGCTTAGGTTGATCAATTGGTTCACCTCTCACCAGGATGTGTACATCGCGCACGAACTGGGCGATACCTTGCAGGACCAGGAGCAGCAATCCTATGGCGAATACTGTCCTGTAAGGTCCCGCTGGCGGATACCAGAAGCTCGTGAACATCACCTCGTTGATCTTCCATGCCTTGATGGCCCAGGTGATCGAATACCAGAGCAGGACCGTCATCAGCGGGAAGAACAGCAAGAGCGACATAAGCACGTCGATGAACGCCCTTGCCCGGGCGGGAAGCTGGCTGTAAATGAGGTCGACCCGGGTGTGGGCGTTTCGTTTTAAATCGAACGACGCCCCGAGCAGGTACATCACTCCGCCCGCCATGCTGAGCGTATCGTACGCCCAGATTGTCGGCGAGCCGAAGAAATGCCTGGATACGGTTTCGAAGGTTCCCGCGCCCACGAGGACCAAGGCGAACCACTTGCCGACCCAGCCCGACGCGTCGCTCAGCGAGTCTATTGTCTTCAAGATCCATCTGATGATGGTCATGCTCCGCTCCTCTATGGCGACTGGCTTATTTCATTGCCTCGTAAGCGATCCCGAAGGCTTTCATCGAATTGAATATCTCGGCGAAGATCGGCTTCTCGGAAGCGGATTTCTCGGTATAGAATTTGTCTGCCTCGGCGACGACAGCTTTTTCTATCTCGACGGGAACCTTCACTACGATGTTTCCTGCTTTTTTGAAGCTCTCGATCGCGGCGATGGAATCGTTGATAAGCGATTCATGCTGGAGCATTGTATAGTTGGAAATCACGTTGACTACGATGGCCTGGAGATCCTTGGGCAGGGCGTCGAAGGCGGTCTTGTTGACGAAGAATACCTGGGGATCGCTCGGAGCCCTGGACGGCGAGAGGTAGACGTACTTGGCTACCTCGTTGAAATGCATGTTCCAGTTGGAGGCGAGGGTCGAATACTCGAAGGCGTCGATAGTGCCGCGTTGCATCGCTTCGTACACTTCTCCGCCGGGGATGATGACCGTCGCGGCGCCGAGGCGCTTGAGGATCTCGCCGCCATCGCCCATGCACCTGGCCTTGAGCCCCTTGATGTCGGCCATGGTCTTGAGCTCCTTCTTGGAGTGGAAGAACACCTCGGCAGGAAGGGGAGAGAGCGCTCCGGGGAACGTCTTCACGTTGTAGCCTTCCATCATCTTGTTCATAAGGTCGGAGCCGCCGCCGAAATCAAACCAGGCGCGGAGGGCTTCGCCGGCGAGGGCGCCGGGCCTCGAGCTTATGAGGCCGGCAGCCGGCCACTTGTCGAGGTTGTACATCGGGCAGGTATAGCCCATCTGGAGCACGTTCTCGTTGATGGCGTCGACTTCCTTGTACGCCGGGACGATGGAGCCGCCGACGAAGGGCTTCACTTCGAGCCGGCCGCCGGAAGCCTCGGTGATGGCGTTGCAGACCATGTCGTGGTATATCTGGGAGGGGTCGGAGGCGGGACCGTGACCAGAGGATTTCCAGACGATCTTCTCGACCGCTGCTGGACCGGCCGCGTCGGCTTTTTTGGCTGGTGCGCACGCAGACAAGGCCAACGCGATGAATGCCATCGCCAGAAGTCCTGCTACCAAGGTGAGTTTCTTCATGATCTGCTCCTTGACAAAAAATAAGCCAGCACACAAGGCGCCGACTGTGAACCACGTCGTCATACAACCAGGACGCTGCCGGTCCTGTTGTGGAAGTATCGTTTTTCAGACTCCCCAAGAGTCTTCATCGCTTCCGGGCCTGTGCAGTGCGACACTCCGATCACCTCGATGCCCGTAGTGTGCAGGTATTCCAGCGAGACATCCATGCTCTCATGGGAGGCCTCGACCAGGTGCGTCCCGCCCAGCACTGCGAATATCGGTTTGCCCAGCCTGGCCTTTGCCGCGTCGAGCATGTTGCGCATACCCGGATGGGAGCACCCCAAAACCGCGACTAGGCCCTTGGGCGTGTCCAGAACCAGCATCGCTTCGTCATCGAAATGATCTGGAATGAAAGCGTCTCCATCGAGCAGCTTGAACCTGTCCTTAATCGCTTCATCCGGGTGCTTGCGGGGAAAGGACGTCATGACGAAGACGCCTGGCGCCAGTTCGCGCGTCGGCCCGCACATTTCGCTGTATCGTACCTTGCGGTTCTTAAGATAGGCTTCGGTGAAATTATTCCCGAGGAACTCATGGCGTCCGTTGAATTCGGCGTATTTGTCCCTGAAAAAACCTTTCCCGACGACAAGCTCGAACGATGATGTCTTCTCGATCAAGGAGCGCATGCCGCCGGAATGGTCGTAATGCCCGTGGCTAAGGACGACGAAGTCAAGGTCACCGAGGTCAATCCGCAATTGTGCGGCATTTGCCATGAAATTGCCCGATTGCCCGGTATCGAATAACAGCCTGCATCCCCCGGTTTCCACAAAAAATGAAAGTCCGTGTTCGCAGATTAGCGCCAGATGTTCCCCTTGCGAATTTTCTATAAGGGTCGTGATTCTCGTCATAGCGTGGCGTCTATTTCTTTTTTCATTGTCGAGCGTATATCCTTGAGCGCATTGGTGAGATGGGCTTCCATCTTCTTTTCCGCCAATGCGGGATCCCTTTTTTTTATTGCAGAGACGATGTCGCAGTGTTCCGCCACAGATTTATGTATCCGGCCAGGCACTGTGAGGCTTGAAACCCAGCCCTCCGACAATGAAAGGGTCATGGTTTTCATCATCATATACAGGGTGCGGTTTTTCGTGGAACGGGCTAGTTGCAGGTGGAACTGCTCATCAAGCTTTATCATCTCCGCGGTGTTCCCGGTAGCGGCCCGATCCTTGAATGTAGCGCAAATTTCATCAAGCTTTTGTATGTCCGCTTCATCGGCTTTTTTGGCCGCGTACGCGGCTGCCTTGGTATCGATTATCATACGGATCTCGAACAACTCGGAGAGGGTGGTTTCATTCTCCCGCAACCATTCGACGAAGGCTCCCTGTCCCATCCTTGAAGGATCTTCGATATAAATTCCCTTGCCCTGATGGACCCGGACGTACCCGGAAACTTCGAGAAGCCTGATAGCCTCCCTCACCGAGGAGCGGCTGACCTTGAGCATCTTGGTCAGCTCATTCTCGGTGTAGAATTTCTGACCCGGCGAATATTCCTTTTCCTTTATTATTTTCTTGATTTCCTCGAACACTTGATCCGACAAGCGTATTTTGGTGATTGCCACTTACTTTTCCTCTTCACTCATTGGATATCTACTCATCAGACAAGTAATGTTCTACAACCGCTTTGTCCAATTGTCAAATGATATTTTTCCGCGACGCTTCCCCGTTTTACCCTGCCGACGCAAGTCCCATCGGCTTGAACCTGAGCTCGACCGAAAATCCCGGGGGGCCTCCAAATGTAATGGTGCCTTTGAGTTGGGATACAAGGCTTCTGATAAGCGTAAAACCCATCGTCTCGTACTTTTCTGGATCCTGCCCCGGAGGCAATCCCCGGCCGTAGTCACGTACAAGAAGGACGGAGTCCGACCCGTCGATCCTGAGATCAACTTCTATGCGTCCCTGCTCTCCGGGGGGGTAGGCATACTTGATCGCGTTCAGCAACAGCTCATTTGCTATCAGTCCGAGCGGCATTGCGTCATCGAGGCTAAGGCTGAATGATTCAGAGGTACACGATATGCCGCCCGCGTTGTGCCCGGCAGAAAGCTCACGGATGAGCGATCCCAGATACTCGGCCACATCGACGGATGAAAGGTTGTGTGATTGATACAGCAGCTCATGGATGGCGGCCATCGCCCGAATCCGCGCCTGTGTATCCTGGAGCATCTCCCTGTCGACTTCGTCCCGGATGGAATAGGACTGCAATTGGATAAGGCTCGAGATGACCTGCATGTTGTTCTTGACCCGGTGGTGGATTTCCTTGAGCAACACATCTTTTTCGAGAAGGGATACCCTGAGCAGGTTTTCCTGTTTTCGCTTGTCGGTGATATCCCTAACCACAAGCAGGGCCTTCCTGTCTGAAAAGGGCACGATACGTCCTTCGAAGTCGAGCATACATTGGTCGCCAGGCAACTGGTATTCGAAAATTGTATTCTTCATCGTACCGAGGGCTTCGCCAAGTTTTTCCATGAAACCTGCTACTATGCTTTCGGGGAAACCGACTTCGGCTATCCGCTTGCCCAGGAAGCTTTCCGGAGGGAAGGCCAGGTTTTCGGTCTTCGTTGTACTTGTCTCGATGAATACTCCTTCGCGATCGAGCGTAAAAATAAGGTCAGGCAACAGGGTAAGGAACGCACGGTTCTTGGCTTCGCTAGCCTCCAGCTGGACCAACTTCTCCTGAAGGCTTTCGGTAGCCCTGGAGACACGCCTCCTGAGTTCCCAGGAGATTGAGACCAATACAAGGAAGAGCCCCAGAATCACCGCCAGGATGATTCCCACCAACCTGGGATCCGACCGCGAGGCAAGCGACGAGCCGTGCCACTTACGGTCTATGTCGGTGAATTGGTTCTTTGGAATGGACGCGAAGCCCCGTTCCACAAGGCGCAGCACTTCACCGTCGCCCCTTCGAACCGCCCGGTGGAATTCCCCCTCGTTGAGTATGAAGGCGACTCGAAAATTCTTCTCAATGCCTAGCTTGAATAGATAATACAAGGCCGGCGGCTCATCGACGCAGAATATGCGTACATCGTTGTTGGCAGCCGCCTCGATGATCGACTCGTAACTAGGATATAGCGCCAGGTTGGTAATGCCGTGGCTCATGAACTCGGAGACCGCGGCGTCGCCGCTCTTGACGGCAACGTTGAACCCGCGAAGGTCATCTACGCTCGCGATCCCCGATATTGACCGGTGGATAAACACGGGCACCTTGATTCTGGCATACGGGCGCGAGAACTCGTAGAGTTTCAGGCGTTCATCGGTGATAAACACGGTATCGAGGATATCCCCCACGCCATTATTGAAAATGTTCAGGGCTTCGGCCCACGGCATCCCGCGGATTGTGACCTCGATACCCGTCTCAAGTTCCCATGCTTTCCACTGATCGACGATGATTCCTTGCAATAGACCATTGGTTCCGATGAAAATATACGGGGCGTAATTGTTGTCGCTGATTACCGTGATCGAAGATACTTCCTGGGCAAGCGATCCCGGCGACGACGCAATGGCAAGGCCCAGGATCAGGAAGAGGCTTGGCCACGGATGGATTCGTCGATCCCGATCGCTTTTCAGAAGAATACATCCTGATACGTCATGCTGACAGCTCCTTTGGAAGTGCATGCCGGCCCTTACGCTTGTCTTCATGCATCAGGCGAAAGTCCGGGCACGTTCCAGCGGTCCGGGATCCTGCATGGTTTGCCGGTCGAGTCGACGAAAGCCCAGTGGACCTTGGCATGGGCGACAATCGTCTCTTTCAAGCGTATCGTCTGCTCAAGAACTCCCGAAACGGCGCCTTTCTTTAGAACCCTGGATTCGATCCGAAGAAGGTCGTCGAGGATCGCCGGCCGCTTGTAATCGATTTCTATGCGCGTTACGTAGAGTCCATACCCGGATGCGATGGATCCGGCGAAATCGAATCCGGCAGACTTGAGGAATTCGTGGCGCGCGAATTCAAGGTAGTGCAGATAATTAGCGTTGTTTACATGGCCGTAGGCGTCGCACTCGTAGGTGCGAACCACCAGTTCTGCTATATGAGGCATGTTTCGAGTATAGAAACCTTCCTCGATCTGGGCAAGGCTCCCGTTCCCGGCTCCTGTTCCAGGCGCGGGTGCTTGCGTGCGGGCGATATGTACAGTTATATATCAAAGCCATTTCGATTGGAGGAATCATGGTCGTACACAATGCGGATGTGAAGAAGAAAGATCTATTCAAGGGAGCGAGCAGGAAGATAATCGCCCGAGGCGGCGGCATGATGCTCGTCGAAGTCCGTTTCGACGCGGGTACGGTCACCGAGGTACACGCCCATCCCCATGAGCAGGTAACCTATGTGGTATCGGGCAAGATCGCGCTGTCGCTGGACGGGCGCGATGAGACCCTCGCTTCCGGCGACTCGTTCTATGCCGGTCCCAACGTTCCGCACGGCGTGAGGTTTCTCGAGGACAGCGTCGTCGTCGACGCCTTTTCGCCCCAGAGGGAAGATTTCCTGTAAATAACATTTCTTGACAAAACAGCCCGCCTCCCCGAGAATGTCTTGATTCAATCTAAACATGTTTCGAGGAGGTAGCCATGCGTCGTTCGCCCAGCTTCATGTTCGTGGCGCTGATTATGTGTGCCGTTTCAAGCGCGGGTGCCCAAGGGCTCAGGATAGCGGTGATGGACTTCACCGTCGAGTCGGATAATCCCCAGTTCAAGTACCTGGGGAAGGGCTTCGCCGAACTCGCTTCGGTGGAGGTCGCGCGCATCCCGGGCTTCACGCTTGTCGACCGCGATCGTCGCAACGCGTTGCTTGAGGAACAGGCCTTCTCGCTTTCCGGCGCCGCCGACACGAAGGATTCCATAGCGATTGGAAAGCTGCTGACAGTCGATTACCTTATAGTTGGCACGGTTCTTGAGATGTTCGGCAACCTCGTGGTCACTTTCTCAGTCATCAAGACGGAATCAGGCGAAGTTGTGGGAAAATCGAGCGCCGAAGGCGCTCCGGGCGAATACAAGCGCATCGTACGGGAAATAGGCGTCGGAATTGCGAAGATGAGCGGCAGCAAGGCCAAGGTAGAAGTGGTAAAGGCGGCTCCGGCCGCTCCGCCTGTTGAAAAACAGGCCGAAGTCCTGTCGAGTTTCTCCGCCGCGGTCGAAGCCCTGGATCGCAAGGATATCAAAGCAGCCAAGGCCAACCTGGAAAAGGCCAGGAAAATAGACCCGACCGACCCGGCG
Organism: uncultured Treponemataceae bacterium; assembly: GCA_964552925.1. Classification (GTDB taxonomy): domain Bacteria; phylum Spirochaetota; class Spirochaetia; order Treponematales; family UBA12059; genus SZUA-370. The sequence continues at coordinate 6,723 of CAZKJA010000004.1, read as the reverse complement.
GTACGGTTCTACATAGATAAAATAAGCGGTGGCTCCAGCAAGTTTGCCGTAGTGCCGCCCGTCTACTACTCGCTCGACAATCCCGCAAGCCTCGGGTTCCTGAAAACGGACATGGCATATTTCACAGCAGCTTCTGAAAGCACGGGGCTGTTCGGGCATCCGAATGACCAGATAGGCCATCCATCCTACGATCTCGAAGGGCTGTATGGAGCCAATGCGCCCAACGCGCTCGGCGTAGCCGCCTTGTATACTGTCCGCGAGCTCGACGCTCGAGTGATCACCGGCTATGCCCTGCCTCTCGCTGATGGCTTCGGACTCGGCGCGCAGGTTAACGGCTCGAGGGTTGAGAACAACGTGCAACGGATCGGCCCCGAGATACACTCGGCCGGTTGGGACGGCGTCAACTTCTACGGTGGCGTCTTGAGCTTGGGGTGGGTGCCGGCTTCCTGGTTGTCGATCGGCGTTTCGGGAAACGCGGGTATGACCAACGGCAACGGCAACGACGCCGGCGGGACACAGACGATGTACGAGCAAATCTTCGTCTATGGCGGAGAAATCGGCCTGATCTTCAAGAACGCAAAAGGTAGCTTGGTGGTTTCGTTTATAGGCGGCACCAATAGCGATGTCATCGAGTTTTTCAAAATGGACACCATCGCCCTCGACCCATTATGGGATTTCCAGTGGCCTATCTACTTCGATCTGAGCGTCGCGTACGGCTTCAATGGCCTTAAAGATTTTATCGTGCTCAAATGTACTCAGGATATTTATGGATTCCCGGGGCAGGATTTTTCCAGCGCTCCCTTTATACAGGTGTTACCAGCGTTCGAGCACTCGTTTGGTAAGTCCTTGTCGGTCAGGATCGGAGGGGTAATCAGCATGTCGCCGCATGAGACCCTGTACGTAGGCTTTGGCGGGAACGCTGGCGTGACCATGACCCTCGGATCGCTTGAAATTGACTTGAGCGGAACAGCGCGTCAAAGGCCGAGTCGCATAGCTAACGAGGAGATGATACCGGTGGCTTCGTTCAACTTCGGGCTCCGGTACCGCGGACTGGCTGTGAAAGGCTTCTGAGCCGGGCGATCGCCCAAAGCACGAGCGCGGACACCGCGTAGAGTATGACGAACGACAGGTTCAATCCGAGGCGGGGGAGCAGGAATGACAGCAACACGTAGAATATCACAAGGTTGCCGATCCCGTACCCGAAACCTTCGATGACCCCCGGGTAGAGCCTGTCGCCTTCCTCGAAATGCAGGACCAGCAGAATCGGGAAGAGCATAGCGGGGAAGGCGCTCATTATTCCGGACCATCCCGCGCCGACTAGTCCGGCGAGGCTCGTCACCGTTGCCACGGTCAGCCCGCCGACGACAGCGCGGAAGATGACCACCATCAAACCCATCGGCTTTGACGCTCCCTTGTTGCGCGGCAGGTCGAGCCTGCGGATCACGGCGATATTGGCTACCATCATCAGCGCGGTGACCGTCGCGGATATCGCCGTCGTCAACGTGAACATCCTGAAAAAGCGACCGGTGGCGAAATAAGCCGCGATCGCGGCAATCGAAGAGACGACGACGGGAAGTATACGTCCGGACACGTGGATGTGCCTGCCGGCAAGCAGATAGGCCAACGAGAAGACTATCGATGCGGACAATCCGGCTATGCCCCAAGGCACGGCAGCCAAGGTGAACTCCACCCCGCGTTCGATCGTGAAAAAATATGCCGACAATCCCGCTCCCAAGGGCAAGCCGACCAGGATTCCGGCTATCCTCGGGTTCACCCGCCTGGCGACCTCGGACAATCCGACGACCATTACGACGGTTATTGCGAATTTGACAAGGAAAACATGCATGCCGTACTGTAACAGCCGGGCGCCCAGCTTAGCAATATCGACGCCGCGTCTTGTACCTGGGGTACGGCTCAGGTTATTCTAGCTATATGGATCAGGAATATCAGGCACTTCTGGAAAAGAGCCGCGAACGCAACGTCTTCATCAAGCGGCAGATGAAATATCTGGGAAAGTTCAACATCAAGAACTTCGACCACGTCATCGCGGATTTCAACGACGAGGTGTTTTCGGGAATAGATTGCCTCAAGTGCGGCAATTGCTGCCGAACAATAGGCCCCAAGATGAGCGAACCGGAAATACGGCGGGCGTGCAAATCGTTCGGGCTCGACCCCAAGGTGATGATGCGGGATTCGCTCACGCGCGACGATGAACTGGGCTGGATGTGCAAAACGATGCCCTGCCCGTTCCTCAAGGGTGACAACGCGTGCGCGATCTACGAGAACCGGCCGCGTGACTGCGACGATTTTCCGTATATGAAGCAACGCGCCATCCAGCGTTCGCTCGGACGCCTCGCGTTCAACACGGAGTTCTGCCCGGCCGCGTACCTGATCGCCGAGAAGATAATCGAGCGGTACGCCCCGGGCATCACCAAATAGCCGTCAGGCGAATATATGACCGTCGAACAATACGCTGCAGGTATCGATCGCTATCTGCAGTTCCTCGTTCGTAGGGATGACCAGTATTGTTGTGGGTGAATACGGTTGCGATACTATCCCCTCGGCCGAGCCATCGTCGCGGTTGGCTTCGTAGTCCATCATGATGCCGATGTTCTCGAGTCGGTGGCAGATGCGCTCGCGCATCCTGACGCCGTGCTGTCCGACCCCGCCGGTGAACACTATCGCGTCGACCTTTACGAGCTCGGCCATATACGCGCCGATGTACTTGCGCACCCGGTGGGCGTAGACGTCGAGCGCCTCTATCGCGTTGCGGATGCCTTTTTCGCTGGCAGCCTCGAGGTCGCGCAGGTCGTTGGAAATACCGGACAGCCCCAGGAGGCCGCTCTTCTTGTTTATCATAGTCGTCAGGTCCTTGGGGCTGTAGCCGCGGTCGAGCAGATAACCGAGTATCGAGGGGTCGAAGTCGCCGCTCCTCGTACCCATCATCAGGCCTTCCAGGGGCGTGAAGCCCATCGAGGTATCTATCGAGCGGCCGCATTCTATAGCGGTAATCGAGGCTCCGTTGCCCAGGTGGCAGGTGATGAGGTTCGTGTTCTCGGCCTTGCGCCCTAGAAGCTCGAGCGCGCGGGTGGCTACGAAACGGTGGCTGGTGCCGTGGAAACCGTAGCGCCTGATGCGGAACTTGTCGTACAGTTCCCTTGGAAGGCCGTACAGATAGGCTGTGGGCGACATGGTTTGATGGAAGGCCGTGTCGAAAACTCCTACCTGGGGCAGGTTAGGCCACAGCAGGGTGGCTTCCCGAATGCCCGTCAGGTTGGCGGGGTTGTGTAGCGGGGCCAGCTCGATATTGTCGGTGAGCGCTCCTATAACGTCTTCATCGATGCGCACCGAGCTCGCGAATCGTTCGCCGCCGTGGACGACGCGGTGTCCTATCGCCTCGATATCCTCAAGGCTGGCGATGATGCCCTTCGCCGGGTCTACGAGCGATTGACCGACCCGAAGCATAGCGTGCTTGTGGTCCGGAAAAACCTCATCGATACGTATCGAACCCTTCGGCGATGTCTGTGTCAGGAAACCCTGTGCTTCCCCTATCCGTTCCACTGAACCCTTGCCGAGGCTTGTCTTGTCCGGCATGAGGAAGACCTCGTATTTCAGCGAAGAACTGCCGCTGTTGAGAACCAGGATTTTTTTCTGAACGTCGCTCGCCATTTCAAAACACCCCTTTCGTGCAATCAAGATCGATATGCCGATGATAGACCAGGTTCAAGGATACGGCAACCGAGTCTCAGTCTCCCGAGAGCCTCCGTCCGGATTCCGTGTCCGTCGCCTTGAGCCTGGCCAGCGCCCGGGCGACGCCTTTGCTTGACTGCTCCCGGATCCATGCGGCCGTGTCGAGGCCGACACGCTCCCGCGCCCGCTGGAGGGCTGCCCGGGCCCTCTCGACGTCTATGGCGGCGGGCAGTTCGGCGGAATCGACGAGTATTGTCACAGCCGAGGTTTTAATTCGAGCGAAACCCTCTCCGACAGCGGCCGTCCATCGGCCGTCCTTGCCTGTGGCCCTGAGCACGCATGGTTCTATCGCGACGACCAGAGGCTCGTGCCCGGGAAGAATTTCTATCTCGCCTTCCGAGCTCATGAAAGTCACCGAGGTGGATATATCCCTGTAGAACCGGCCATACGGGGTCACGACTTCCAGCGTGAACGTGTTCATTGCTTTATCAGAGGTTCCTGGCGCGTTCGCGCGCCTCGTCGATGTCGCCGACCATGAAGAAGGCCTGCTCCGGCATCGAATCGCAGCGCCCATCGACGATCTCCTCGAAGCCGGCTATCGTCTTCTCGAGCGGGACGTACCGGCCCGCCATGCCGGTATACTGCTCTGCCACATGGAACGGTTGGCTGAAGAAGCGTTGCATCTTCCTTGCCCTGTGCACGGAACGCTTGTCCTCGTCCGACAGTTCGTCCATGCCCAGGATGGCGATGATATCCTGCAATTCCTTGTAGCGTTGCAGGGCGGCCTGGACCTTGCGCGCTATTGCATAGTGCCGTTCACCGACGATGAAGGGGTCGAGTACGCGGCTCGTAGATTCGAGAGGATCGACGGCGGGGTAGATGCCCAACTCGACTATCTTGCGACTGAGCACCGTCGTCGCGTCCAGGTGCGCGAAGGTCGTGGCGGGGGCAGGGTCGGTGATGTCGTCCGCCGGCACGTACACAGCTTGCACCGAGGTTATCGAGCCGTTCCTGGTGCTTGCGATGCGCTCCTGCAAGGCGCCCAGTTCGTTTGCCAGCGTGGGCTGGTAACCCACCGCGCTCGGAATGCGGCCAAGCAGCGCGGACACTTCGCTGCCCGCCTGGACGAATCGGAAAATGTTGTCTATGAAAAGGAGCACGTCCTGCTGGTCTACATCGCGGAAGCGCTCGGCCATTGTCAATGCCGAGAGCGCCACGCGCATGCGGGCTCCCGGCGGCTCGTTCATCTGCCCGAACACGAGTGCGGTATTCGCGATGACTCCCGACTCCTTCATCTCTTTCCACAAGTCAGCGCCTTCGCGGCTCCGTTCGCCGACGCCGGCGAATACCGAGTACCCCGAATGCTCCGCTGCGATGTTGCGTATCAATTCCATGATGACGACAGTCTTGCCTACGCCGGCTCCTCCGAACAGGCCTATCTTGCCGCCTTTCAGGTACGGCGCCATAAGGTCCACGACCTTGATACCCGTCTCAAGTATCTCGGATGACGGCTTCTGGTCTGCGAGCTCGGGCGCGTCCCTGTGTATCGGGGACCTGTCGGCTACGACCTCCGGCCCTCCGTCGATGGGATGGCCGGTCACGTTGAACATCCTCCCTAGCACGGGAGCGCCGACGGGAACCGTAATCGGGCCGCCTGGTACCAGCGCGCGCGCGCCTCGTACCAATCCTTCGGTGGCATCCATCGCGACGCAGCGTACGATTCCTTCCCCGGTATGCAGCAACACCTCGGCGACCAAGGGCTCCTGCCCGGGTCGTTCTATCTCCACAGCGTCGAGGATCGCCGGTAGCGGACCGCCGAAACGCAAGTCGAGGATAGGTCCGGCGACGCGGACGACAACGCCACTTAATATCTCCATCGATTCGATCCCTTCTTTTCAGCGCTCTATCGCCGCGGCGCCGGCTACTATCTCGCTCACTTCCGAGGTGATTGCCGCCTGGCGCGCGCGGTTGTAGCTGAGCGTCAGCCGGCTTATCATCTCGGCGGCGTTCCGGGAGGCGGAGTCCATGGCTCCCATCCTCGCGGACTGCTCGCTGGCGAATGCCTCGACAAGCGTTCCGTAGATGACGCCCTTCGTGTACATCGGTACGAGCCTGCTGAACACTGTCTCTTCGTCCGGCTCGTACGAGTACCTGCCGCCGTCGATCGCGACGTTCCTCGATGCGCCGCCCGGCGCGCGCGATTCCGCTATGTCATCCCTGCTCAAAGGCAGAATGACTATCATCCCCGGGACGAGTTTCACCGCCGATACCATGCGCGTGTAGGCGACACGGAATTCGTCGACCTGGCCGGAGAGGAAAAGGTCAACCGCGAAACCGGCTATGTTCTTGGCTTCGTATACCGTAGGTTCCTTGCGGGAGATGGCGAAGTCTTCCATCAACACGTAGTCGCGCTGCATGAAATAGCGCTTGCCGATCGCTCCCACGGGTATGAGGATGGAGCCGGGAAGGCAGGTTTCCTCCACATATTTTATAATTGCCCCGTTGTAGGCGCCGGCGAGGCCCCGGTCGGAGGTTATGACGAGCGTGGCTACCTTGCGGTTCGCCTTCTTGTGCTCGCGCCTGTCGAACCAGCTCCTGGCGGCGTGCTCGGAGTGACCGGCGATATCATCCATCGACGCGCGGATCGCGTCGAAATAGGGAGCCGTCTCGTCGAGCCGCCGCCTCGCCTTGCGAAGCTTCGCCGTCGAGATGAGCTTCATCGCCGATGTCACTGTCAGGGTCTGGGAGACGCTCTTGATCCTGTTCCTCACATCACGCATCGATTCCACGGCTCTACACGCTTTTCTTGAGTCTGGCGAGTTCTTCGAAGCCGGATTTCACGCCCGCGTCGGTTTCTGCGTCGAGGTCACCCATCACATCGATGCGGTCGAGCAATTCCGGTTTACGGTGCTTGAAGTAGCTCAAGGTCTGCTCGCGGAACGTGTAAACATCAGCCGGTTTGACTTCGTCAAGGTACCCGTTCGCGGCGGCATACAGGAGGAGTATCTCGTCCGCGAGCCGCATAGGTTCGTA
>CAZKJA010000003.1:30333-33618 GCA_964552925.1 uncultured Treponemataceae bacterium | reverse complement strand
ACCCATAATTAGGAATATAAAGTCGTTTGACTTTTTCAACAAATACTTCCGGAACAAGAGTTTCCTCTAGAATGTGTATTACATATACGAAAACAAAAGCCCAGAATATTAAATTGATTGGGAAAATTATACTTGCTGTCTTCTCAAAATTGACAATACTCATATTTAGTCTCCTAATTATGATCCTGATTACTTATTCAATTCCAAGATAAACCAAACATATATCAACAGATCGCTATTACGTGCCTTACCTCACCCCAACTCCCGTACGGTTTCCGCCACCTGGTTCAGCCAAAGCGCCCTTTGCTCCGGCGTCGCGTTACCCACCTCGAGGAAGTTTATCCACCGCGTCGGTCCTAGTCCGCAGGCTTCCAGCGTCCCCCTGCATAGAGCCGGTACCACCGAAGTGTGGATCGCCTTGGGCGCTCCCATCGTTGTAATCACTGTCGCGCCGCGTATGTGGCCAAGGAGCGGCGAGAAATCTTTCTCCTCAAAGGCCCAGCCAGGCAGGAACACCTTATCGAAGAATCCCTTGAGCAAGGCGGGCATGCTTTCCCACCATACAGGGAATACGAGGAACAGGTAGTCGGTCTTGTCTAGCCGCGACTGGTATTCACCGACCTTCGGGTCAAGCCATCGTCCGGCGGTGTAGAGCGCCAGTTCCTCCAGGCGCATCACCGGATCGAAGCGTTCCTTGTGCAGGTCGAGGACATCGACTTCGTGGCCGGCCGAACGCAATCCGCCGACGGCGGCCGCGAGGATCGCGTGGTTGAAGCTGTCCGGCCGCGGGTGGTCGATTATCGTCATCACGCGCATCGTCAGCGTTCCCCTTTGCGGCCGAGGTTCAGTATAAGCACCCCGGTAAGGATGAAGGCGCCTCCGGCGAACTGCAGTCCGGTGAGCCGCTCGCCAAGGAGCAGGGCCGACAGCATTACCGTGAACAGCGGCTCGATTGTCGACACGAGAGAGTAGTCCGCCGACCCAATGAGCCGTATCGACGCGAACAGCGTGACGATGGGGATTATGGAGGCGACCACCGCGATGCCGACTATGCCGGCGACCGCGGGCAGGGTGTCCGGCAGGAGGAACGCGCCCGTAGCCAGGGTGACCACCCAGTACACAACCGCGGCCGAGGCCATGATGTTCGCAGTGGAGAAGATAGGGTCGAACCTTGACAGGAGGCGGTCAGCGACCACAAGGTAGATGGCGTAGCTGATAGCTACGGAGAGCCCGAACGCGTACCCGATCGCCGGATACACGCCCCGGGTCCAGAGCGTAAGCACGCAACCGGCGAGCGACGCGACCAGTGCGAAAAGTTGCGCCTTGCGCGGGCGTTTGCCGAACAAAAGGAAACCGAGTCCGACGACGAAAGCCGGGTACAGGTACAGAAGGAGCGATGCTATGCCCGGGTCGAGATAGCGCACGGCAAGGAAGTACAGCCCCGCCTGCGGGGAGAATCCGAGCAACCCGAGGAGCACTATATCGCGGTAGTCGCGCAGCGGCCGCCTGTGCCCGCCCTTCCTGACCAGGATTATCCATAGCACGAGACCCGCCAGGCTGAAGCGCCACGCGAGGGCCTGGGCCGGAGCCATTCCCTGCGAATACGCCAGCTTGGCGAATAGCCCCAGGGTGGAGAAGCTGATGGCCGAGACGACGGCGAGAAGGACGCCCCTGGCCCTCGAGCGCGTACGCGCCGTTATCGCTTCGGCTATGATCCCGCCGTGGGCAACGCCGTCGGAGCCATCCCCGCTCATGAGCCGGAATCGAATGCCACGTCGCCGAGCGAATAGTCGCCCGGTTTCACCCTGGCCCGGACTCCCTGCGCGTCGATGATCTTGCGCTCCAGCTCGGACAGGCGCCAGGCTCCGCCTTCGATGGGATCGCCCGACTCGTAGGCGGCCAGCTCCTCGACGGCCTTGCGCGCCGCCGCCTTGTCCTTGGGCTTCGCGGCCTCGGGCAATTCGGCAAGCGCCGGAACCCGTACGGCGGCGGGCGACGCGACGGCGTTGGCGTACACGAGCCTCTTCAAGTTCCCGGTCCGTATACGCTCGTTTTCCCGGGCGACGGCACCGGACCTGAGGGCTGGAACCAGCCAGAACAGCGCCGAGAACGCCAGCGGGACTACGCCGAGGCCCACCATCATCAAGAGCAGCGGATTGGAGGAGATTTGCGAAAAAAGGTTGCCGACGAACCAGAACAGGTACGTACCGCCGGAGACTGGTTGCCTGGCTATAGTCTCGTAGGCGAGCGTCGTGAAGAGGAAGTACGAGCCGAACGCGAGATTGATGCCGTTGATCGCCGCGTACCAGAAATTCGACTTCTTCTCGTTGGCCGAAAACACCCGTAGACGCTTCATCGGCGAATCGGCGGCACCGGCCTCGTCGCCCCTCGCGCGCAGGAGCAGTTTCGGGAAGTGGAAATAGACGGTACCGTTGTCGCTGACCTCGGGACTGCCCTCGAACTCGTACAGGTAACGGTTGATTTCCCTGTCCGCCTCCGCCGGCGACAGGCCGGTGACGGACATGAAGTCCTCGAGGATTACAACGCCCTTCTTCGCGCGGACGAGCGCGACGAAGGCCTTCTTCTCGACGGCGTCATGCCCGGCGTTGGGATCGCTCTCGCCGAACACGAACGAGAAAATCGCCTTGTGGAGGGGACGGCGGTTCTCGCGTTTGCGCGAGCGCGTTTCGACCTCGTAGCGCCTCTGTCCGGGAGACTTGAACACCTCGTTGTAGAACCAGATGCGCATGAACATATTGAGGAGCCCCATGACAAGCGACGAGCCGCCGCGGCTCCTGCTCCTGCCGTTCTTGTCGGAGGCGCTAATCGCGACCGAGGCGAGTACGGCGAGCACCGCAAGCGCGACGAACAACGCGAAATAGCCGACGAGCATAACCATTATCCAGGCCTTGAACAGGAAGGTTCCCAACCCGACGGCGACCTTGCCGAAGGCTCTGAGGAAGCGCCGCAGGCTCGGCCCGAAGCCCTTGTACCGGCTGCGGAAGCCGTCGGGGAACGAGTAGAGTATCTCGCCGGAATCGGTGACCTTGAGCCTGCCGTTGTACTCGTCGGCGACCGCAGGCAACTCGGCGTCGACCTGGGGCTTGGGGATTCCGGTGAACGCGACTATATCCGCCGGCGCGGCTTCTCCCCTGCGTTCCTTGAACGCGCCTACTATTGCACTGCGTACCCTGTCCTTGTTGTAATCCAGTACCTTGGCTGCTTCGGCCATCATCACTCCTTGGCGGGACTAGTTGGCCTACCGCTCCGGGCCGCGGCCGCATC
>CAZKJA010000003.1:26732-30323 GCA_964552925.1 uncultured Treponemataceae bacterium | reverse complement strand
GCCCCCCGTATTCGCGCGCGGCCCTGTCCCACGAAAATTCCTGCCGCATCGCGCGGAGGCGCATAGCGTCCAGATGTTCGCGCCTGTTGTAATACGCCCACACGGCCCACCCTGTCGTATCGTAGATCGAGCGGGGCGTCAAGATATCAAAGAGGAAGCCGGTGCCCGCGCCGGTCTCCTGGTCGTAGTTCGAGATTGTGTCGGCCAGCCCCCCGGTGCGGTGCGCTATCGGGAGCGTGGCATAATGGAGCGAGTACATCTGGTTGAGGCCGCAGGGCTCGTACCTGCTCGGCATCATGAAGAAATCCGCGCCCGCTTCGATCAGGTGCGCCGTCTTTTCGGAATAGCCGATGCGGGCCTTGAAATTCGGGATGGCGGCCGAGAGCCTGCCGAGTTCCTCTTCGCACCAGGCTTCGCCGGAGCCTTGTACGACGAACTGCAGGTCCATGTCGAGGCAGATGCTGGCCGCGCTCCCGTAGGTGGGCCCGAAAAGCTCGCCTATGCCTTTCTGGTCGCTCAAGCGGGAGACCATGCCGATCAGCGGCTTGTCCGGAGCCAGCGGCAGGCCGAACTCCAGCTGCAACGCCGCCTTGCACGCGGCCTTGCCGGAAAGGTCGTCCGCGGAATACCGGGCCGGCAGGTACGTGTCGGTAGATGGATTCCAGTCGCCGCCGTCGACGCCGTTCAGTATGCCGACGAGTTGCGCGCTCCTCGCCCTGAGAAGGCCGTCGAGGCTGCAGCCGAACTCGGGGCTCTGTATCTCGCGAGCGTACGTGGGAGAGACGGTGGACAGCCTGTCGGCGCAGGTGATGCCCGCCTTGAGCACGTTTATCGAGCTGTAGAATTCGAAACCGCCATGGTGGTACAACTCCCAGGGCAAATCGACGTAGTGGTAGTTTTCCTTGGGATAGACCCCCTGGTAGCCCAGGTTGTGGATTGAAAGGATGCTCACGACGCCGGAAAAGGCGGGTTCCGCGTATTTCTTGTATGCCGGCACGAACGACGTCGGCCAGTCGTGGGCGTGGATGACGTCGGGCATCCATCCAAGCGCCTCGCAGAGCCGGAACGCGGTGCGGGAGAAGAATGAGAAGCGTCGGGGATTGTCGGCAAAGTCGGTTTCGGATTTCGACCCGTATATACCGTCACGGCCGAAGAACGCCGCGTGATCGACGAAGTAGACGGGTATCGTGGAGTCGGGAAGGACGTCCTGGTAGATGTCCGCTTTCTCGACGCACCCGCCCATCGGGATATCAATCGCGGAAAACAATACTTTTTTGCCTTTGACGGGGATGATGCCGTACCTTGGCAGCACTATCCGCACATCGTGTCCCATGCGCGCCAAGGCGCGCGACAGGGCTGAAACCGCGTCGGCCAGCCCTCCTGATTTGGCGAAGGGCGTGGCCTCGCTTGTTACCATGAGCACATGCACGGCTTTGGCTCCTCGTATTGTTGACTGGACGCCGCCGTATGGCGGCGGCGTCCGCTCGCTTTCGATCGGTGGATTATATAAGGAACATGCGTGGAGAGCAACGATTCTTTTCCTTGTTCCTTACCCGGTCGCGGCGGTACGCTCGGAAAACGGGCTAGCCCGGTCAAGGACGGCCCGGATGATTGAACCTTCCTGCCCCAACAGCGCGGGGTCGGCTTCGAGCAGGTCGAAGGCCTCCTGCCGCGCGGACTCGAGCAGTTCGCGGTCGCGTACAGGGTCGGCGAACGCCAGGCGGAGCGAACCTGCTTGCGTAGTGCCGGTGATCTCGCCCGGACCGCGGATGAGAAGGTCGGTCTCGGCTATCTCGAAGCCGTCGTTCGTCTCTTTCATGGCCATGACGCGGCGCTTCGCGTCCTCCGATAGACGCGAACCTTCCTCGCCGGCCTTGTCCGACCACACGAGGAAGCAGTACGACTGATTCGCCCCCCTTCCTACCCTTCCCCGCAACTGGTGCAAGGCGGCCAGGCCGAAGCGTTCGGCGTGCTCTATCACCATGCAGGTAGCCTCCGGCACGTCGACGCCGACCTCGACGACGCTCGTCGCGACGATGAAAGACAGCCTTCCGGCGACGAAATCGGCCATCGTCGAGCGCTTGCGGTCTTCGCCGAGGCGCGCGTGGATGAGACCGCCCTTGAAGGAGGGAAACACCTCGTCGGACAGGTGGCTGTACATCGCCTCGGCATCCTTGAGCGCGAGCTTGTCGGAGCGGTCGACAAGGGGATAGACGAAATACGCGCGCCTGCCGGCCTCTAGTTCCTTGCGGACGAACTCGTACACCTTGGCCTCGTTGCCTTCCTTGGCCAGGTGCGTGATTATGGGCAGCCTGCCCTTGGGCATCGTCCGTATCGTCGATACCGACAGGTCGCCGTACGCGGTCAGCGCGAGCGTCCGCGGGATAGGTGTCGCGCTCATCATGAGGGTATCGGGCCTCGGGCCCTTTGCGCCCATCGCGAGGCGCTGCAGGACGCCGAAACGCTGCTGCTCGTCGACGACGACGAGGCGGAGGTCCCTGAACCGCACGTCCTCGGAAAAAAGCGCGTGCGTGCCGATTACAAGGTCAACCTCGCCCCGGGCGAGGGCGGCGAGCAATGGCTTGCGGGCGGCGTCGGCGACGTTGCCTGAAAGGTACGCCAGACGTACCCCGAGTGGTTCGAGCAGCTTTGCGGCGTTGTCGGCATGCTGGCGCGCCAGCAACTCCGTCGGCGCCATCAACGCGGCCTGGCCGCCGTCGGCCGCCGCGTACAGCGCCGCGAAGAACGCGACGAGGGTCTTGCCCGAGCCGACGTCGCCCTGCAACAGGCGCGCCATCGGCCACCGCCCGGCCATGTCTGCACGGATCTCGGCTATCGCGGTCTTCTGGTCGGGAGTGAGCTCGAACGGCAGCCGTTCCTCGAGAGCCTGCGCGAGCCGATCGGGAGGGTCGCCGCGCGTACGGGATTCCGACTTCCGGGCAAGGGAACGCCTGGCTATCATCAACTGAAGGTAGAACAACTCCTCCCACGCCAGCGTTCGGTGGGCCAGGGCGGCGTCAGTCGGATGAGCAGGCTTGTGCAGGCCGCGCAGGGCTTCGGTCTTCCGTAACAGTCCCCGGCGCCCGCGTATCGAAGGAGGCACCTCGTCGTCGACCGAGCCCCAACGCTGGAGCGCCTTGCCCACGAGCTTGCGCACCGTAGCCTGCCCGAGGCCTTCGGTCAGGGGGTAGACCGGCAGCACGCCGTCGGGTACGTCGATCGTGTGGACCCCAGGGGCGGAATCGCCTGCGACCCGCTCAGCGTCGAACGACGACGACTGGAGCTCGGAGAAGCGGTAGTCGAACTTCCCGTATAGTTTGAGCGTGGAACCGACCGTCAGGCTTTTTTCGAGGAACGGCCGGTTGAAGCAGACGAGGGCGGCGCGGCTTCCAGCCTCGTCTGCGACCCAGACCTTGAGCGTCTTCATGCGGCCGAAGCCGAACCAGTCGTGCGCGACGACATCGACCCGGCAGTTGACCGGTCCCTGGGCGAAATCAGCGAGAAGGCGCTTGGCCGACCTGTCCTCGTAGTCGCGCGGCGAGAGCATGAGCAGGTCAGCCGCCGTGAACACGCCGAGCCGGGCAAGGCGGG
>CAZKJA010000003.1:10819-26722 GCA_964552925.1 uncultured Treponemataceae bacterium | reverse complement strand
CGGCCCGGCGCCGGGCAGGTCGGAGAGCGGGGCGGCTATCTCCCGGACAAACACGCCGCGTGCCTTGCTTCGTCCGGCAGCCAGATGGGAATTCCGGGATAGACTACGCGCGCCAACGGCACCGCGCGCCCGGGAACAGATATACCGGCGCGCTCCACGTCGCGGTCTCGTCTACAGGGCACTTCATCCTCCAGCGTTTCGCATCGATGGAACGCAACACTTCATCGCGTACCGGAGGATGATACCACAAGCGCATGGAACGCGGAATGCCCGGCGGCTCGCGCTTGCCCGCCCGCGTCACTTCAGTCGACGGTCGCCTCGAAACCCGGTTTCCGCCGTATCCCGGTGGCTTGTTCGAAGGCCAGGGCGATACGGATAAGAGTGCGTTCCGAGAAGGCTTTCCCGAATATCGACAACCCGACCGGGAGCCCACGTACGAAGCCGGCGGGCACCGTGATGTTGGGATAGCCCGCTATCGCCGGAAACGACGCGCTGCCCCCCAGGCAATTATCGCCGAGTATATGGTCTATTTTCCACGCGGGACTGCCGGACGGACCTATTATCGCGTCGAGGCGATGATCGTCCATCACCCGATCGATGCCGAGATCGCGGGAATGAAGAGCGCAGATACGCTTCGCCTCGAGGTAAACGGGATCGTCCAAGGAGCCTTTCCTGGAGGCCCGCTCAAAATGCTCCTGGCCGAACCATGGCATGACTTCCCGCGAGTGCTCCCTGTTGAACGCCATAAGGTCATCCAGCGTCTTCATCCCTCCGGGCCCTCCATAGCGCGAGAGATATGCCTCCAGCCCGTGCTTGAACTCGTGGAGCATGAGTTCCATCTCGGCCTCATGCAACGCGGGGTCCTCGGCCAACTCGATCTCCACGAGTTCGGCGCCCAAGGCGGACAAGGCATTCCGCGCCGTCTTCATTACCGCATCGACCGCCGGAAGGAATCCCGACTGCGACGGATCGAAGCCGAGACGCACCCCCCCGAGACCGGTAGTGTCCCCGGCCGACGCGTCGAGGACGTTCCCGGGCAGGAAGCCAGGCTCCGACATCGCGGCGAGCAGCAACGCCGCGTCGGTGACATTGCGGGCCATGGGGCCGGCGGTATCCTGGCTCAGGCTGATGGGTATTATCCCCTCCTGGCTGACAACGCCTACAGTCGGTTTGATGCCGACGATGCCGTTGAACGATGCCGGGGAGACGATTGAGCCGTTGGTCTCCGTCCCGACGGCCAGCGCGCACAGCCCGGCCGAGACGGCGACCGCGGAACCGGAACTGGAGCCGCCGGGGCTCCGGTCGAGCGCGTACGGGTTCCTCGTCTGCCCTCCCTCGCTGCTCCAGCCGGAACTTGAATGGGTAGACCTGAAGTTGGCCCATTCGCTCAGGTTTGTCTTCCCGAGAATAAGCGCTCCGGCATCCCGGAGCCGCCGCACGAGGGGCGCGTCGCTTCCTGGATGGAAGTCGGCGAGCGCCAGCGAACCGGCAGTCGTGGGCATGCCGTCCCCGGTGTTGATGTTGCCTTTGAGCAGTACGGGAATGCCGTGCAGGACACCCCGGACACGGCCGCGCGCGCGTTCCTCGTCGAGCCGTCCTGCGATCGACAAAGCTTCCTCGTTGAGCCGCAGCACCGCGTTGAGGGCGGGTCCGCGCCGGTCGATCGTTTCTATCCTGTCCAGGTACCGCTCGACCAGGAGCGTGGACGACAATTCCCCGCGCTCCATAGCCGATTGCAATCCAGCCAGGCCGCGTTCATCGTAGCCGTCGTCAGCATGCCATGCATCGCCGCCGCTCATGTCGCCTGGGCCCGTCGTTCCGAGAACAGGTGGCAGGCTACCACGTGGTCCGCGCCGACGCTTCTCAGCAAGGGTTCTTCCTGCCTGCATACGTCCTGGGCGTACATGCACCGGCCGGCGAAGCGGCAGCCCGGTTTGGGGTTGATGGGGGAAGACAGCTCGCCTTTGAGGAGTATCTTCTTGTTGCTTTTGACCATCGATGGCTGCGGTATCGCGGAAAGGAGCGCCTCGGTGTACGGATGGACAGGATTGTAGAACAATTCCTCCGCAGGCGATCGCTCGACGATCTTGCCGAGGTACATGACGGCTATCTCATCGGAGAAGTGGTTGACGACGGCGAGGTCGTGCGTTATGAAAAGATAAGTCAGGCCGAGCCGTTCCTGCAACTCCCCCATAAGGTTCAGGACCTGGGCTCTGATCGATACATCCAGGGCCGATACGGGTTCGTCGCACACTATGAATTTGGTGTTGAGCGACAAGGCGCGGGCGATGCCGACCCGCTGGAGGCGGCCGCCGTCGAGCTCGTGCGGATACGAGTCGGCGTATCTGTCGGCCAGGCCGACCATCGCCATCAATTCGAACACACGATCGAGCCGTTGCCTCTTGTCGGGGAACATGCGGTTGATCTTAAGCGGTTCCTCTATCGTCTCGCTTATGCTCATGCGCGGGTCGATCGAAGAGAACGGATCCTGGAAGATTATCTGCATCTCCTTGCGAAGTTCCCGTAATTCGGCGGATCGCAGCTTGAAGACGTCCCTGCCGTCGAATACCACCTCGCCGGCGTCCGGCTCTATCAGGCGCAGGAGGAGCCGGCCGGTCGTCGACTTGCCGCACCCCGATTCGCCCACCAGGCCCAAGGTCTTCCCACGGGCAAGAGAGAAGCTTATGTCGTCCACCGCGTGGAGCATGCCCTTGGGCGTCTTGAAGTACTTCTTGAGGTTCCTGACCGTCACGAGGCTGTCATTCATTTCCCGTACCCTCTTCGAGGTGGCACTCGGCGTAATGGCCCTCGCCGAACATGCGCCGCGGTGGTTTTTCGGCCCGGCAGACCTCGATCGCGTAATCGCAGCGCTCGTGGAACGGGCAACCGGCCGGCAGGTTGAAAGGATCGGGCATCAGCCCCCTGATGGGCTTGAGCGCGGCGTGCCTGTCGTTGATCCTCGGCAGCGAATTGAACAGGCCCATAGTGTAAGGATGCCGGTGCCCGTCGAAAATATCCGCCGTCCTCCCGTACTCGACTATCCTGCCCGAGTACATTATTGCGACATTGTCGCATAGGTTGGCGACGATCCCCAGGTCATGCGTTATAAGGAGCATCGACATGCCGAGCCGGCTCTTCAATTCGATTATAAGGTCCAGCACCTGGGACTGGATCGTGACGTCGAGCGCCGTGGTCGGTTCGTCGGCGATAAGCAGCTTCGGGTTGCACGCCAGCGCCATCGCTATGCCTACGCGCTGCTTCATGCCGCCGGAAAACTGGTGGGGATACTCGGCGAGGCGGCCGCCGTCGATGCCGACCATCGCAAGCATGTTTTTTGCCTGTCGCCAGGCTTCGTCGCCGGACAGGCGCTGGTGCAGCTTCATGACCTCCGCGATCTGCTCGCCGACGCTGAGGACCGGGTTGAGCGAGGTCATTGGATCCTGGAATATCATCGACACGAGGGCTCCGCGGATAGCGCCCATCTCCTTGTCGCTCTTCGGCAGGATGTCGAGGCCATCCAGAAGTATCCGTCCCGCGACTATGCGCGCCTGCGGCTTGGGCGTCAGGTTCATGACTGACAGGGCTGTCGTTGTCTTTCCCGCGCCCGTCTCGCCGACGAGGCCCAGCGTCTGGCCCGAAGCCAGGCTGAGGTCGAGGCCGTTCACCGCCTTGGCCGTGCCATCGTCGGTAGTGTACTCGACTATGAGGTTTTCTATAGTCAGGATATCGTGATTCATGGTTCGGGTTTCCTACTTGAGCCTTGGATCGAGGGCGTCCCGCAAGCCGTCGCCTATCATGTTCAGCGACAATACCGAGAGCATTATGGCCAGGCCCGGGAAGAGGACCTCGTGCACGTGGTCGCGTATGAAACCCCTGCCCGCGGCGAGCATGCTCCCCCATTCGGGGGTAGGCGGCTTGACCCCGAGGCCGATGAAGCTCAACCCGGCCGTAGCCATGATCGCCGTGGCCACCTTCAGCGTGGCGTACACCATGATGGGGGCGAAGCAGTTGGGCAATACGTGGCTGAATATTATTTTATGATTCGGGGATCCTATAGCCCTCGCGGATTCGATGTATTCATTGCTCTTGACCCCGAGTACCGCCGCCCGCACCACCCTGGCAAAACCCGGTATATTGGCCACGCCGACGGCGATCATAAGGTTGATGATGCTGGCGCCCAAGGCGGCGACCACGGTTATCGCCAGCAGTATTCCCGGTATGGCGAGAAGCACATCGAGGAATCTCATTATGACAGTATCTACGCGCCCTCCGAAATAACCGGCGATCGCTCCGAGCGTCCCCCCGAACAGCAACGCTATGCTAACCGATATAATCCCCACGAACAGCGATATCCTTGTGCCATGGACGACCCGGATGAATATGTCGCGCCCGAATTCGTCGGTACCGAACAGGTGCTTCAGGTCGGGGTGCAGGTGCCGTTCCCTCACGTTTATCTTGATCGCCTTGGTCCTGTAATCGCCTATCACGTCGGCGAAGACTGCGAGAAGCACCAAAGCCCCAATTATCGCGAGACCCGCTACCGCCAGGCGGTTTCGCCTGAACCTGCGCCAAATTGTGGCGCCCCTTCCCTTCCTGCTTTTCCGGGGTTGCGCGTTGTTTTCGATCTCCTTGCGATCCATGCTCATGCTTCGGCCTTTCGCTAATAAGTGGTCTTGATCCTGGGATCGATGAAGGCGTACAGGATGTCGATCAACAGGTTGACGACGCTGAATGCCACGCTGAAAACGATTATGCACCCGAGCACCATCGGGGTATCTTTTCTCTGGATGGATTCGATCATGAGCCGTCCGATACCCGGCCATGAAAACACCGTCTCGGTCAGTATCGCCCCTCCCAGAAGCTCGCCGAATTCCAGGCCGATGACCGTAAGCGTCGGAATAAGCGCGTTCTTCAGCGCGTGCTTGAGGATGACGATCCCGTTGCCGAGCCCCTTGGCCTTGGCGGTACGGATATAATCCTGCCTGATCACCTCGAGCATCGAGGAGCGGGTCGTGCGGGCTATGCTCGCCGTCGAGGCGACGCCCAGGGTCAGAGCGGGCAGTACTATGCTTTTAAGCTGATCGGCCCCGCCCGAAGGAAACCATCCGAGATTAAGCGCGAACACGATGATGAGAATCAATCCAAGCCAGAACGACGGCATGGAGATTCCTATCAGCGCGAACACCATCCCGAGGTTGTCTGCGAGCGAATACTGCTTGACCGCGGAAATGATGCCTATCGGGATGGAAATCGCAATCGATACCAGGATGGAGAAGAACGCGAGCCTCAGGGTGTTGGGAAAGCGGGACATTATCTCGTCGACGACCGGCTTCTTCGTGGCGTATGAAGTCCCCATGTCTCCATGGAGCAGTTGCCCCAGGTAACGGCCGTACTGGGCCAGCAACGGGTCGTCCAGGCCCATGTCCTGCCGGAGAGCGGCCACCGATTCGTTTGTAGCGCCTTGCCCAAGCATCATTGCCGCCACGTCGCCGGGGGTCAGGCTGATTATCGCGAAGACAAGGAACGTGACGCCGATCAAGACCGGCAACAACATCACATTCCTTTTGAGTATGTACCGAAGAATCATGATACCCCCGCATCGGCGAACGAATCGGCTCATGGCGAGCCGGGGGGCCGCGTCGGATGACACGGCCCCCCGCGATGATCAATAGTGAAGTTTCTCCAGGTTCCACAAGCCTTGCGGGCTGAGTTCGACGCCCTGCAGCTTGCCTGAGGCGGCTACAATATTGTTGCCGGTATACAGCGGGACCCACGTAGCGTCCTGCATTATTACATCGCTCATGTCATTGTATATCTTCGCGCGCTTGGCGAGGTTCAACTCCACCCTGCCGTCGGCCAGGTACTGCTCGACCTTTGCGTTCACGTAGCGCGTGCGGTTCTGCGCGCCGATGCTGTCTTTGCTGAAAAGCGGCGTCAGCATCGAGTCGGGGTCGGGGTTCGAAGTCCAGCCGAGCAGGAACAGGCCCTGGTTGCCGGAATTCGTCGCCTGGATGAAGGCGCCTACCTCGAATATCTCTATTTCGACTTTCACGCCCAGGTCGCTCAAGTTGGCCTGCACGATTTCGGCCTTCTTCTTCCCGGCGTCTCCGTACGCCCAGAGCTTGATCATCTGCTTGAAATCGAATTTGGCTTCCTTGAGCAGGGCCAGCGCCTTCTTGGGATCATAGCTGTAGGGGCCGGGCTTGTAACCCAGAAGGGTACTCGGGATGACCGACGACGCGACCTCCCCGAAGCCGTTCATAGTCACCTGGAGAATGGCGTCCTTGTCTATCGCGTAGTTGAAGGCCCGCCTGACGAGCACGTTGTCGAAGGGAGCCTTCTCGATGTTCATGCCCAGGTACTGGATGTCGGTGGCGGGCTTCTGGTACACCTTCAGCTTGGGGTTGGCCTGGACGCGAGCCACGTCGCTGGGATCGAGGCTGAGTACGGCGTCGACTTCCCCGGTCTCGAGGGCTATGGTCCTGCTCGTGGCTTCCGGGATCACCTTGAAGATCATGTTTTCGGCCTGGGCCATCCCTGCCTTGTCGAAATAAGCGGGGTTCTCCTTGAGCACGACCTTGTCGCCGGAAACCCACTGCACGAAGCGGTACGGCCCCGAACCTATGGGGTTCTTCCAGTTGTCGGAGGACGTCGCGTACTTCTGCGGCACAATAGACACGCCGGCGTGAGCCAGAGTGAACAGGAACGGGGCGAATGGAACAGACGTCGTCACCTTGACCGTGTACTTGTCCACGACGGCGATGCTCACGACCTGGCCGAGTACATGCTTGACCCGCGCGGATTCCTTGGACCTGTCCATGCTGAACTTCACGTCGGCCGAGGTCATCTCGCTTCCATCATGGAATTTCACGCCGGACTTGATCTTGAGCAGCCACTCCTTCGGGGAAGGTTGGGACCAAGAAGCCACCAGATCCGGCACAACCTTGAAGCTAGTGTCGAATTTGAACAGCCGGTTGAATACCAGGAGTGACGTCTTCTCCGAGTAGATATCGTTGTGGCCCATCGGATCGAGGGACGTGATGTCGGCCTGCAAGGCCACTATTATGGTATTCGGGTCGGTGCCCGCGAACAATGGTGCGACCATCGCCATAGAAACGACGGCCAGGATCAAAACCGCCAGGGGGATATTCCTCTTCATCTAATGCCTCCTAAACAAACTTGGGTACTTCATCGCAAGGCTTCGCCTTGCAGGCCGTATGGCCTCACACTATACAGAGCACCAGAATCCCGCCTTTTATGTCCTGCGCGCCTCCTTGGTGGTCTCGATGAAAGCCTGGAAGAGCTTGAGCATCTCCGGATGCCTGGAATACATCATTTCAGGGTGCCATTGCACCGCGATCACGGAACCGCCGTCCCTCCGCTCGAGGCCTTCGATGACTCCGTCGGGGGCATAGGCGTTGACGGTGAACCCCGGCGCGACATCCTTGACGGCCAGGTGGTGGAAACTGTTGGCCATGATCCCGGTTTCGCCAAAGATGCCCGCCAACGCGGTCGCCTTCACCAGCGCCACCTGGTGACCGAACGCGTATTTCATTCCCTTCTGGAAATGCTGGATGTAGCTGTTGGGAATCAGCGAGAGGTCCTGGTAGAGCGTGCCGCCGAACGCGATATTGATCATCTGCAGACCCCGGCAGATTCCGAACAGAGGCTTCCCAAGTCCATTGGCGATGCGTATGGCCGCCAACTGGTGCTGGTCAACTTCCGGAAAAATGAATTCTATCCTGCGGTTCGGTTGTTCCCCCCAAAGCAATGGATCGGGGTCGTAGCCCCCGGTCGCCAGCACTCCATCGACAAGTTCGACCTGCTTGCGTATTGTCTCCTCGGAGCCGATTACTGGAATCATCACAGGAATGCCCCCGGCAAGCTCGACGGCGTTGACATAATCCTGGGAGACCGAAGCCCGCTGTAGTCCCGGAAAGGCTCCGCCCTCGACGATGAGCACATTCGCCAGGATGCCGATTACAGGAGAGGATGACTGGTCAATTGCGCCGTTTCGTTGCATAACTCACCTTGAAGCAGAGGTTGCCTAAGATGTTAGCAAAAAGCGTGCCATAAAACGCGAAAGCAGACGACGGAAGTACCATCGTTATTTCATTCCCGAGAATGCAATTGTAACCAAGCTATTGTGGGGGGATCCTGGAACCTGGGTACTACAATACAATAATATGTCGTTTATCAGGCTGATCTGGCAATATCATTGCCTATAAGAAAGCCAATTAATGAACGCAATGCCACGCGCCGTTGCCCTGGTGCCGAGCCGTCCCGCTCCCGATTCGATGAACGCCTCGCGTTGAAGCGTGCCCATGATACCGCGGATCCGTCCCTCGGTCAGGTCAAAACCCTGCACCCTGAGCTGGCTCTGGATCGAAGCGCGTCCCGGCCCCTTGCCTTCCGACATACCCTCGGCGATGGCCCGCAACACCGATATTTTCGCTTCCCCGTACCCATCGGCATCGAAGCGGTCGAATTCGCGGCTGAAGTCATGCAAGCGGCGGGCAAGGTATTCGGGCAAGGAATCTACGGTGATGGAATCCCCCGCGAAAAACGACGCGTAGGAGGCGACATTCCAGAGTTCCCGCACGTTTCCCGGCCAGGGATAGCCTAGCAGCACCTCCCTGGCTTCATCGGTGAGCGTCATCGCCTGCTGCTTGTTTATCCGCTGGAAATGCGTGAACAGGTACAGGATGTCTTCCGGGCGCTCGCGCAAAGGAGGTATGTGGAGCGGCAGGACGTTGAGGCGATAGTACAGGTCCTCCCTGAACTGGCCAGTCTTGATTTTCTCCTCGAGATTCTGGTTCGTCGCCGACAGCACGCGGATATTCACGGGAACGATTTTCTGCGAGCCGATGCGCATGACCTGCCGTTCCTGCAAGACGCGGAGTATCTTCGACTGCAGGACATACGGCATGTCGCCTATCTCGTCGAGAAAAATCGTGCCGTTGTTCGCCTGCTCGAAGAGTCCCGGCTTCCCGCCTTTGAGCGCGCCGGTGAACGAGCCAGCCTCGAAACCGAAGAGTTCGCTCTCGACGAGGCTCTCCGGGACGGCGGCGCAGTTGAAGGCCACGAACGGTTGGTTCCGCTGCTTCGAGGTGGAATGGATCGAATGGGCGAACAACTCCTTGCCGGTGCCGCTCTCGCCGCTTATGAATACAGGCAGGTCGGAGATGGCGAATTTGGCGGCGAGCTGGATGCACCGCTTCACCGCGGGCGATTCGGTAAGGATATCCTTGAACGCGTATTGCGGCAGGAACCCCTTGCCCAGCAACTTGCTGTTCAGATTCTGCTCGAGCTGGCGGATATAGGTTATGTCCTGGATATTGAAATACGTGCCGGATTTCTGGCCCAGGTGCTCCATGCTTCGGCCCATGACGATGAAGGCATGATCATTGTATTCCACGAGCTCATTGTCCACGCGGTCACGCTTCAGGATCGATCTGAGCGGCTCATCGATCTTCTCGTCCAACGAGGCGCCGATGATGACGTGCTCGGCCTCGAGCATCACGGAAAGCGCCTTGTTGTGCAGGATTATACAGCCCTCGTTGTCGATCAGCAGGATCCCTTCGTGGGACGCGTTCATTATGGAATCGAGCTCCAGATTCTTCGTATACAGCTGCCGATACTGGCTGTTTATCCCGCTTTCAAGCGGCACAAGGTCATCCGAGTAACGGAATAGCTTCGTGTGGATAGCGGCATCGGTCAGGCGCAGCGTGTCGATGATCTGGATGAAGGTCGAGACATCGATGTACCGGTGTCCGGTATCTATGACCGTACTTATATGCTTGGGAACGTACAGGCGCTCCCCGGGCGTGATGGCGATGGAGACGTCCGGATAATCTATCTTCGGATCGAATGGAATCAGGTCCAGGTGGTCTATGCCGAGCTTGTACAGCAAGGTCATGAAGTCGACTGTGGTCTCGTGATTGTCGTTGACTACGAGGATGCTCGCCTTCGCCGGGATAGAGCAAATCCTGTAAATCTCATCGGTGCGTATCGTCCTGTTGACTATTATTATCTTCTTGGCGTCATCGACCAGGTTCTTCACCTCGACGGCCTTGTCCCTCGTCGTCACCATGACTACATCGTCGCTGATTTGATAGTCGGGAGGAAGCTCGTCGAGGTAATAGCTCTGGATCGCCACGTATCCCGACAGGACCATTTCCAGGTTTTTCCTCAGGAAAGGTCCCAGGGAGCTGGTTCTCTGGTTTATTACAATGGCGATGCTCTTCATTGAACACGTACCTTTCCGGTTCTCGAACGACGGGCAGGAAGATTTTACGCCCCAGGTACCCATTGTCAAGCCCGCCTTCCCGATTCGTCAAGCTTGCGCCAAGCGCGGACGGGTGGTAGCATGGGCTCCACGAAGACGACCTTAACCTAAGGAGCTTTAATGGAAGCTATTGAACGGTTGCGAGCGCTCGACTCGGAAGCCAAGTGCATCGAGCATATAGGCGCCGTGCTCGGATGGGACCAGGAAACCTACATGCCCGCCGCCGCGATAGACGAGCGCGCCGATCAGCTCGCGCTTATCGAGACCCTGGGCCACGACAAGATATCGTCCCCGGAAATCGGGGAACTCCTGTCGGAACTCGAGTCGACGAGCGGCGACCCGGAAGGCGGCAGGAGCCTCCGCGCCATCGACCGCGCCTACCTCCGCGTGATGCGCCGGATCCACGACCAGGCGACCAAGCTGCCAAGCCAGCTGGTTTCGGAGATGGCCAGGGCGACGAGCCTGTCGCAGGCCGCGTGGGTCGGAGCGAAGAAGGACAACGACTTCGCCGCGTTCGCCCCGCACCTCGGGCGCATGCTCGAGTTCAACAAGAAGGTAGCCGCTTGCCTCGACCCCCACGCCAAACCCTACGACGTGCTCCTCGACCAGTACGAGGAAGGCGGCACAGAGTCCGGCGTCGCCGCGGTGTTCGGCACGTTGCGCAGCGACCTGGTCGCATTGCTCGACAAGATCCGCGGCAGGCCGCAGGTGGACGATTCGTTCCTGCACCGCCGCTGCCCGGTTGCCGCCCAGGCCCGGGTCAGTTCCAGGCTGCTCGGCATCCTGTCCTACGACCTTGGACGGGGCAGGCTCGACACGGCGGCCCACCCTTTCACGACGACGCTCGGCTCCTCAGACGTGCGCATCACCACAAGGTACCTGGAGAACTTCTTCCCCACCGGCGTCTTCGGCACTATGCACGAAACCGGGCACGCGTTGTACGAACTCGGCATCGACCCGGCGCCGGAATACCGCCGTACATCGCTGTCGGAAGCCTCGAGTATGGCCATCCACGAATCTCAATCGCGGCTGTGGGAGAACATCGTCGGGCGTTCCCTCGGTTTCTGGCGCCACAATCTGGGCGCCCTGCAAGCGGAGCTCTCGCCCGTACTCGACGGCGTCGGCCTGGAAGCCTTCTACAAGGCAGTCAATAGGGTGGAGCCGTCTTTGATCCGGACCGAGGCCGACGAGGTCAGCTACGGCCTTCACGTGATACTCCGCTTCGAACTCGAAAGCGCCCTCGTCTCCGGCAGCCTCGCCGTGCCGGACCTCCCCATGGCCTGGAACGAAGGCATGAAAAAACTCCTTGGCGTGGTCCCGCCCGACGATACGCGCGGCTGCCTGCAGGATATCCACTGGTCGATGGGCTCCTTCGGCTACTTTCCCAGCTACGCGCTCGGGAACCTGTACTCCGCCCAGTGGTGGGACACCATGGTAAAGCAGGGCCTCGAGCCGGAAGCCGCCGTCGGACGGAACGACCTTGCCTCGATCCTGTCCTGGCTCAGGACCAACATCCACCGGCACGGGGCCGTCTACAAGCCCGGGGAACTAGCCATCCACGTGAGCGGGAGTCCCCTCGATGCATCGCACTTCACGCGCTATCTCAACGAAAAGTACGCCGGGGTCTATGGATTCTGATGCCTTGCGGGCGGAACTTCCGCGCTTGCTCGCGGCGGCGGCGGCGCTGTTCGCAGGCATTACGGCGGCGATCGCTATCCATTCGCTGGCCAGGCGGGGTGACGGCGGAGGCGTACGCCGCTCGGTCACGGCCATGGTCGCCGGGAGCGCCGCGCTGGCCTTCGGGGCCGGATTCCTCGTGTACTCGGCGAGGCTCGGGTCATTGAGCCCGCACACGCTGACCTATGCAGCCTCGGGTTTCGGCGTCGGCTTGCTCGTCGGCCTTTTTCCGCTGCATGCCGGAGTCCCGCTGTTCCTGCTGGCCGCGATAGCGTCCGCAGCCGTCGTGTCCTCGGTGGCGCCGACGGCGGCCTGGGTCGAGGGGGAGCAGGCGGCGAGGCTCACGGTGTACTCCGCCACCGACGCGGCTACCGTGTGCGGCGCGAGCCTCGGGAAACCCGGCTCACTTGCCAATGCGCGCGACTTCTCGCTTCCGCCGGGGCAGATCGCGCTGGAAATAGGCATCTTCGATATCCGGGGGCCGTTCACCGGCGTCTTCGGCAGGCGACGTTACCGCCTGGACGCGATTACAGCCGGCGGTAGCCGGACGGCGCTCGGCAAGGACGGCAGGGGGCAGCCCATCTCGCCGGCAGCCGCCTGGTTCCTTCGACTGGCAGGCTGCAAGTACCGCGTAGTGGTTTCCGCCGGATTCATGCCCTCGGATATGCTGACCGCGACCCTCGTGCTCGAGGGAGACGGCGGCATCCGGGTTGAACTTAGATAGCGTTTCTATCGACAGCTACCCTCTTGCATTAATTTCAAGGCTTTGCTATGGTCGTAGTACGGGAAGTACTTCCCGACAGGAGCATACGATGGAACGTTTACGGTTGCGTACCCGGCAAGAATCCGGTTACCCAGCATCAAGCGCCAGAGCCAATTCCGCTTCCCCTTCCGCCCTCCCCTTCACGACCCCCCTCTCCACGTCCCTCAAAAATTCCAAGCGCACGACGACGAAGTGACGCCCCGAGCGTCCATGAGTCGCGCGGCTGGTTGAATCAACCGGCCCCGGACCGTCTGTATCCGTCGACGCGGGTAGGATGGCGCTCGGGAGTTTTTTCCAAGTCAATTGTACCAGGTTCCCATAAAGCGATACGGCGCGCATCCGTATGGAAACAAAGTTTTAAGAGCGGACCAAGATCCGGGCACGAACCGTACCCCGCCGTGCCGCATGACAGGAGACGACGATGAGCAATGCCAATACAACGAACAAGATTCCCGTAGCTATCCTGGGAGCGACCGGCGCCGTCGGCCAGCGGCTCGTTTCGCTGTTGTTCGGCCATCCCTGGTTCGAACCCGTGGCCCTGTGCGCTTCCGAGCGTTCAATGGGCAAGCCCTACGGCCAGGCGACGCATTGGGTGCTCGCCGATCCTATGCCCCAGGCCGCGGCCGCGATGATGATCCGCTCCAGCGCGCCGTTCCCGGAGCCGAGGATAGTGTTCTCGGCCCTCGACGCCGACGTCGCGTTCGAGATAGAGGAAGACTGGGCCTCGAGCGGCGTCCTGGTAGTGTCCAACGCGAGGAGCCACCGGATGCGCGACGACGTACCGCTCGTCGTGCCCGAGCTCAACGCCGACCACCTGGCTTTGGTCGACAGGCAGCCCTACCCCAACGGCGGCGCCATAGTTACCAACCCCAACTGTTCGACAATAGGCCTCGTGCTCGCGCTCAAACCTCTCGACAGGGCTTTCGGGCTCAAGGCCGTCAACGTGGTCACCCTCCAGGCTGCCTCCGGCGCGGGGTATCCGGGCGTGCCATTCATGGACCTGATAGACAACGCCCTGCCCTATATCCCCGGCGAGGAAGAAAAACTGGAGACCGAGCCCTTGAAGATCCTCGGGAAATTAAGCCCCGACGGAGGCCGGGTCGACAAGGCGTCGTTCGGCGTCAGCGCCGTCTGCCATCGCGTCGCCGTCAGCGACGGTCACCTCGAGGCGGTTTCGGTTGCATTCGAGCGTCCGGCCGACAAGGCTGCCATAATCAAAGCCTGGCTCGAGTACGATTCGGACACCGAAGGGCTCCAGCTGCCGAGCGCTCCGCCGAGGCCCGTATTGTATTGCGACGCGCCGGACAGACCCCAGCCTCGCTACGACAGGATGGCAGGCAACGGGATGAGCGCGACTATCGGCAGGCTCAGGCCGTGCTCCATACTGGGCTGGAAGTTCGAGTTGTTGTCGCACAACACAATCCGCGGGGCCGCGGGAGGTACCATACTCCTCGCCGAACTGTGCGTGGCGAAGGGCCTCGCTCGCGGGCTGTCCGCCCCGACCTCCCAGCCTGCCTCGGTCGAGAAAGAGATGGTAGCGATCCTCGACCCAGCGATGGCTATTGCCTAGCGGGATTACCCCGCGGCGCTCCCGAACGCCTTGACCAGGCGCCGGACGGCTTCGACGACGACCGATCGCGGACACCCGAAATTGAGCCGGGCGAAGCCGTCGCCGCCGGTACCGAACCTCGTGCCGGCGTCGAGCCAGAGCCCGGCCCGCGAGACTATTTCCGCCCCGGTATCGCCTTCAAGGCCGGCTCCCCGGAAGTCAATCCAGGCCAGGTATGTCCCTTCGCAGGGGTACACCTTCAGGAGCGGGGCTCGCCGCGACAATTCGGCGGCCAGGTATTCGTAGTTGCCGCCCAGGTACGGGAGCAGTTCATCGAGCCACGGCCCGCCTTTTTCGTAGGCCGCGATGGCTGCGGCGCCGACTATGCAATTGGGCGATCCGATGCCGCCCGCGGCAGTCTCGAGCTCGAAGGCCGCGCGGAGCCCGTCATCCGGGATCGTGATGTACGAGGCCTGCAACCCCGCGATGTTGAAGGTCTTGCTCGGCGCCCAGCAAGCGATCAAGTGGCCCTGAAGCCCGGCATCGAGGCCGAGCATCGATACCATTTTTGAGGGGGCGAATACAAGGTCCGCGTGGATTTCGTCGGCTATGACGATTACATCCCGCCGCACGGCTATCCTGCCTACAGCGCGCAATTCGTCGACGCTCCATACTCGGCCGACTGGATTGTGGGGGCTGCAGAACACGACAAGCCTGGATCTGGCGCACGCGGCGTCCAAGGCGTCGAGGTCGAGTTCGTAGCGCCCGTCGCGGATCACGAGTTGCGCCTCGACCGTCGTACGGCCATTGGCCTCGATGAGGCGCTTGAACGGGTGGTATACCGGAGTGCATATCACGACCCCGTCGCCCGGCTTTGTATAGGCCCTTATCGCCGTCGCGATAGCCGGCACGACGCCAGGAGAGAAGGCCACGGTCCGCTTGTCCACCTCCACGCCGTATCGACTGCGCATCCAGGCGATATACGAACCGTAGAACGCGTCCGGTTTGCTGGCGTAACCATAGACCGGGTGTTCCACGCGGTCGCGTATCGCTTCCACCACACAGGGCGGCGATGCCATGTCGAGGTCCGCGACCCACATGGGTATGACGTCGGGGTAGTTTTCAGATACGCAGGCCTTGGGGAATTGCCACTTCACCGCCTCGGTACCCGAGCGGTCGATGATTTTGTCGAAATCAAACATACGCTTTGTTCAGAGAGAAAGGATGGCTTCTATTTCGACAAGCCCGTCCTTGGGAAGCCTGGCCACCTCCACCGTGGAGCGGGCGGGCTTGGCGCCGGGGAAAAACGAGCCGTACACCTCGTTCACCGAGGCAAAATCGGACATGTTTTTGAGGAAGATAGTCGTCTTGACTATGGATTCCAGCGACCCGCCCGCCGCCTCGGCGACCGCCTTGAGGTTTCGCATCGACCGCTCGGCTTGCGCACGCACCCCATCCGCCAATTCACCCGAGGCTGGATCGAGGCCGAGCTGTCCTGAGCAGAATACAAGGTTCCCGAGGCTTATCGCCTGGGAGTACGGGCCGAGGGCCGCGGGTGCCGTTTTTGTCGCTATGACGGTCTTGGACATGGAATCTCCTTCAGACTGGTTTTTCGGCGTACCGCAT
>CAZKJA010000003.1:0-10719 GCA_964552925.1 uncultured Treponemataceae bacterium | reverse complement strand
TGTTCGAGGGTCATCGAATACGTGCCGACAGCAGTATTGTCCGCCATACATCCAATTGTAATATCTCTCAAGCGTCCGGGACTTCCGGTACTTTAAATTATCAGTGGATTTCCGTAAGATCTGCGACACTGATGGGGGATTGATGACAATAAAAATACCGACATTCTGCGGCAAAGACTGCGGTGGAGGCGCATGCCCCCTCCTGGCAGTCGTGGAAGACGGAAGGGTGGCCAGACTCGAGCGCAATCCGGCCGGCGGCCCAGGCTTGAACCCGTGCCCGCGGGGTTACACTCTCCACGAAGAGCACTATGCGGCAAACCGACTCCTTTCACCGCTTGTGGCCGCCGGGCCGCGGGGTTCAGGTAAATTCCGTGAGGTTGGTTGGGACGAAGCGCTTGGTTTGGTCGCAAGGCGGCTCGACGAGATCCGGGGCCGGCATGGTCCAGCCAGCGTGCTCAACCTGTCAAGCGCCGGTTCGACCGGGGCTCTCCACGACAGCCAGAACCTCGGCACGCGTTTCCTCAACGCCGGCGGCGGCTGCACAATGTTGTCAAGCAATTATTCAAACGGCGCGGCCAGATTCGCCCTCCCCTACCTGTTCGGTGACGCGGCGAAGCACTCGGGCTGGGACGCGTCGACTGCCAGGCACAGCCAGCTTATAGTCCTGTGGGGCGCGAATATACTCGAAGCCAGACTGGGTACCGAACTCGTCACGGCAGTCGCCGAAGCCGCCCGTTCAGGTACGCGTGTCATAGTCATCGATCCGCGTCGTACCAGAACCGTCAAGACGCTCGGCGCGGACTGGATACCCATCCGTCCGGGCACCGACGTGGCGATGATGCTCGCCGTCCTGCATACGCTTTTCCGCGACGGGCTCGTCGACAGGGAGCGCGCTTCCGATCTCGCCTCGGGCCTCGACGAGCTCGAGCGCCATGTATCCGGCGCCGCGGACGGCGTCGAGAAATCAGCCGCATGGGCCGCGCCCGTCACAGGAATCCCGGCTACCGATATTGAGTCGTTCGCGCGGCTCTACGCCTCCGCGCGGCCCGCGATGCTCGTGCCCGGCTATTCAATACAGCGCGTGCTGAACGGCGAGGAAACCTTCCGCTTGTCGGTGGCGCTCCAGATTGCCACCGGCAACTTCGGCATCCGCGGTGGCTCGACGGGATCGCTCAACAACCGCCTGCCAAAACCGCGGATCGGCGAACTGTCCGACCTCGCCGGATACTCCCCGCCGGGAGGCGATGCGCCGAGCGGTTTTTCTCCCAGTCTGCCTGTGCTCCGCTGGGCTGACGCCGTGCTCGAAGGCAAGGCAGGCGGATACCCGAGCGACATCAGAGCGGCCTGCGTGGTCGGCTTCAACGCCGTCAACCAGTGCGGCGATAGCCCCAAGTCGATACGGGCGATGGAGAGCCTCGAGTTTTCTGTCTGCCACGAGATGTTCATGACGCCGACAGCGCGGTTCTGCGACGTTGTCCTGCCGGTCGCCTCGCCGCTCGAGAAGGAAGACATCGGCATTCCCTGGGGGGG
Source organism: uncultured Treponemataceae bacterium (assembly GCA_964552925.1). Lineage (GTDB taxonomy): Bacteria > Spirochaetota > Spirochaetia > Treponematales > UBA12059 > SZUA-370. The sequence goes on along the minus strand of CAZKJA010000003.1, from coordinate 9,189 downwards.
CAACTACTTGCTGTACAAAAGGGCCGCAGCCGCGCCGCGCGGGCTGGCCAGGGCCGATTACGATATATTTGCCGAGCTGTCGGGCCGAATGGGTTTCGGCGACGTTTTCACGGGGGGCCGTTCGGCTTCGGGGTGGATCGATTCGTTCATCGCGGACTCCGAAGTTCCCGACGCGGCCGCGTTCAAGGCGTCCGGCGTGTACTTAGGCATGGAACGCGAGCGCGTCGGATTGTCGGACTTCGCCGCGTCTCCCGGCGACAATCCATTGCCTACCCCGTCCGGCAAGGTGGAACTGCGCAGCGACGCGTACGCGCGCGACACCGGCAGGCAGGCAATACCGGTCTGGACAGAACCGCCTTCCGACCAACGCTATCCCTTCCTCCTCGTCACGCCCAAGACCATCCGCAGGACCCACTCGCAGAATGGCGGCCCCGTGCCCTGGGCGGGATCCCCGCGGCGAGCCGACCACGGCGAACTGACGCTATGCGATGCCGATGTCGCTTCCCTGGGCCTTTCCGACGGCGGACGGGCTATCGTCTTCAATGACCGGGGTTCGACGACCGCGACTGTCGTGGCTAGCGACGATATAGCGGCCGGAGTCGCGTGCCTGCACCAGGGGGTCTGGCTGGAGCTCGGCCCGGACGGGATCGACGGTGCCGGTTCGGCGAACATGCTCACCTCGACGGAAGGCTCGGGCCCCGCTCTCGCGCCTGTGATGCACGGCTTCGCGGTCGGTATCAGGAAGGCGTAGTCGTCCCGAAGGTGAAGACGGGGAAGCCCAGCTCCGGGTCGATCCGCCTGAGTATTGTGCCTCCCCGCACGATCCTGAGCGCGAACTCCACTGTTATGAGGCACGGGTTCCCTGTATCGGAAACATGACCGAAATACGGGACGGCCTTCGTGTCGACGAGCGAATAATGCGCGTGGATGGTCGGCTGACCGGCCATCGGGCCGTCGGCCCATTCTCCCACCATGCCCTGGCAGGAGATTATCTCCACCCCGCCGGGAATATGCACAGGCTCGCCGTACTTGATGCCGCCTGTCGCCGCTCCGGCGGGCTTGATGAACACGAAAGACGTCTCGCGAAGGCTCCCTATGAGGGACGAAATCACGGCGAAACGGGCCCCGTGCACGCGGCACGCCTCGAGAAGGCCTGGGATCAGGTCGGTGCCCGGCAGCATCCGGCCGATTATGATGTCGTCCGAGCGGAACGATTCTATCCTGGTGGTGTCCATCATGCGGCAATTTCCCCCATCGTCGGTTTTAGCGGCGCTCATCCGATTGCCGCCGTCGCTTCGCCAGATCTCCCGCCTTTTTCTTGTGGAAGACATACAGGTACAGGAGCTCGACCTTCTGGCGGGCCCACGGGGTTTTCCGCAGGAACTTGAGGCTCGAATGCACGCTGGGATCCACATCGAAGCACTTGATATGGATCTTCCCGGCAAGGCCTTCCCAGCCAAGCTCCTCCTGGAGCCTCTCCACCATCATCTGGAGCGTGACTCCGTGCAGCGGGTCATCCGGATTCTCGTTGATGTCGGACACGGCAACCCTCCTCGCGGCCATACTGGCAAAGTGCCCCGTACAAGCATATAGTATTCCACGTGGGAGGATGTAAACAATGCAACACGAAGTGACAAACAAGATCGACCTGCTCAATCCCGACGGCAGGATCACCGAGGAAGGCTGGTCCCGCTCTCCCGCCTGGCGCTACGACAGGAAATCCATCAAGGCGGGTCCACTGCGCATCAAGGAATGGGACTACTACTCGATACTATCCCACGACAAACGCTTCGGCATCACGCTTACGATGAGCGATATTGGCTACGCGGGCATGTTCGCGGTGTGCTTCCTCGACTTCGAGAAGCGCCACGTATGCCAGGTCGACACGCTTTCGGCGTTTCCGCTCGGCAGGACCGGATTGCCTAGCGGCTCGGACGAGGGCAAGGTATCCTTCGGCGACGACAAGCTATCGCTCGCGTTCGTGTACGCCGGAGGGCTCCGTTCGCTGTCGTTCAAGGCGCCGGGAATAGTCAACGCGACGGGAGAGAAGGGGCTCGAAGGCGCGGTCATCCTGACCCAGGGCCCGGACCTCGAGAGCATGAACATAGCCACATCGTGGGCCGAAAACCGCCGCGCCTTCTACTACAACCGCAAGATCAACTGCATGCAGGCGGCGGGAGGGTTCAAGATTGGCGATAGCCGCTACGAGTTCGACCCAGCCCGCGATTTCGGCGCCCTCGATTGGGGACGCGGCCGCTGGACATACAAGAATCGCTGGTACTGGGGCTCGGCCTCGGGCTACGTCGAGGGCGTCCCCTTCGGCTGGAACATCGGCTACGGCTTCTCCGACAGGACGCCCGCGAGCGAGAACGCGCTGTTCTACGCGGGCAAGGCTCACAAGCTCGAGGAAGTAAGCTTCCACCTCGACGAGAGCGACTACATGAAACCCTGGCGCTTTACCAGTTCTGACGGACGCTTCGAAATGGATTTCGCGCCGCTCGTCGACCGCAAGTCGTCTACAGTGCTCGGGCCTGTCAAGTCGCTCCAGCACCAGGTCTTCGGCGAGTTCAGCGGCACGGTTATCCTCGACGGCGGCAGCAAGCTGAGGCTCGAGCGGTTTCTCGGATTCGCGGAGGACGTGCTCAACTACTGGTGAGGCCGCCTCTCAGGCCTGCCCGGCCATCTTGAACGCCTCGCGGAGTGCCTGCCCGTGGTGACCCTGCACGACGACGACATGGTTGCCCAGGGGATCGCGCAACATCGACTCGAGAGCTTCCGTAGGCACCTTGCATTCCATCTGCGTCCTGCACAGTCCGTCGGCGCTCGAGGTCGCGACGATCTCCCCCTCGGCGACCCACAGGCGGTCCAGTTCTTCGCCGCCGATCCGCACCAGGGTGACGGGACCGCGCTCGAACTCGCCGGCGATGCCGACGCCGAGCGACGACTCGAAGTGGCTGCGTATAGTGTACTTCCCGACTATCGACCCGGGCACTGTACAGTGCGCGAGCAGGAGGCGGCCGGCGGGAGCGTCAAGCCTGGCGGGGTTGGCCATCCAGCCTGTCAAACCGGTGAGTCGCTTGACCCAGAGCAGCGCGAGCGCGGCGGGTATGTCGCCTTCGCAGCCGGCTATAACGCCCTCGTCGTTCAGGCGCGAAAGGGCGAAGCACCCCGTCGTCTTCTCGTCGAGCACAAGGTCGAAGCACCTGAGCGTCAGGGCATCGAGCCTTTCCTCCTGAACCAGCCGCCTGAGCGCGCGGTACACGCCGACCGACTTGCCGATGTCCATGGGCGTCGGCTCGCGTATGGCTTCGGCACCCTTGAAGAAGCTGAACTCGTCGCCGCTTTCGGGGATTCCCTCGGCGGCTATGTAACGATGCAGGGTATCTATCGATACAGGCACGACTTCGACGCCCCAAGAGTCGCGGACCGCATCGGCTCCGTGGGAGCTGGCTACAAGCCAGTCGGAACTGTCGCCCACCCGCCCCAGCCTGGCTCCGGCAAGGCCCCGCATCGCGGCAGCGGCGCGGACCGTGCGTTCGATGTCTGCCAGGGTCGCCGCGTCCTTCGCGTCGGCCAGGAAGAATATGCGGCCGTCGCCGCCGTCTCGCTTGACCCTCGCGAGGATTTCAAGCGACGCGGGCAACGAGTTTTGCATAGGATGGGCTATGAGCCACACCGGCTCGCCGGGAACCGCCTTCTCACGGACAGCCCGGACCGCCAATGCCTCCCGCTCGGTGCCGCCGGTCAGGATGAAGTAACATAGCGGCGTTCCCGCTGGCAATCCGGCCACCGTGCCGGCTTCGGCCTGGGTCCCTCCGATGCCGGCCAAGGCTCCGGCGAACGTCGAGACGATGGAGCTGCGGGCGACCCCGTCGTGCAGGATCGAGGCGATTGTAACGTATGAAAAACTCATGCGGCGAGTATGCCTTTAAACGGGGCGCTTGGCAACCGGCGCTTGATTTATTGGCCAGTCGCATGGATACTTGCGTAGCCACAGTCAAGCGATCCGGAACGTATCGGAGGAGAAATGTATGGCGGAAAACAAGGCTGAACAGCGAAAGAAGCTTATGCTTCCCGACCTCTTCAAGAAAGCGGCGAACGGCGAACCCATCTCCTGGCTCACGTGCTACGATTACCCCACTGCGTACCTGCAGGAGCAGGCGGGCATCGACATGATCCTGGTCGGCGACAGCCTCGGCATGACGATACTGGGATACGAAGGCACGCTGCCGGTCACGATGGAAGACATGATGACCCACACCGCGGCCGTCCGGCGCGGGGCGCCGAACACATTCATAGTCGGCGATATGCCGTATATGAGCTACCAGCCCAGCGTCGAAACCGCCATACGCAACGCCGGACGCTTCATGGCCGAGACCGGTTGCGACGCGATAAAGCTCGAAGGCGGCGGAGACATGGCGGACCGCATCCACGGCATAGTATCTGCGGGCATCCCCGCGATCGGACACCTCGGCTTGACACCGCAATCGGCGAGCATGCTCGGAGGTTTCCGCGTGCAGGGCAAGAATGCGGCGCTCGCGAAGAAAATCGTCGATGACGCCAAGCGCCTCGAGGAAGCGGGCGCCTTCATGATCCTGCTCGAACTCATCCCGGATCGCCTGTGCGAACTCATAATGGAACGCGCCAATGACTGCCTGATAATGAGTCTGGGATCGGGGCCGAGCGCGCACGGCCAACTCCTGATCTACCACGACATGTTCGGATTGTACCCCAAATTCAAGCCGAAAATGGCGAAGGTCTACGGAAACGCCGGCGAGGTAATCCTGAACGGGCTCAAGAGCTACGTCGGCGAGGTGCATGGCAAGGCCTTCCCGCAACCGGAGCACTATTTCACGATGAAGGACGACGAGTTCGGCGAACTGCTCGATCTGTTGAAATAGGATCCTTCCCGGTCAAGCGCTAGCGATACAAGCTGTGAGAGAGGTCAATGCATGGGTTCCCACAATTATGAACAGATAATCGACGCTTCCAAAGACTTCATCACCCTTATCAACCTTGAGTATCGGTATGTCTATGTGAATGAATCATATCTCAGGGAACTCGGCGTACAGACCGACGGCATCATCGGCAAGACGGTGAAGGAAGTCTGGGGAGAGGACAGGTTCAACAAGAGGATACGACGGCGGCTGGACGCATGCTTCCTTGGCGAGGAAAGCCATGACATTGACGAGTTCAGGATCGGCAAGAACCAAAAATATATCCATATAGCCTACTACCCGTACCACGAAGACGGCGTCATAACGCATGCTGTAGTCTTTTGGCACGACGTGAGCATGGTCAAGAAGCTGGAATCGAAACTGCTTGACTTCGAGTTCAAGGATTCTACGACGGGACTGTTCAACAGGAAATCATTCAATATAGTGCTGGACATGGAATTGGAGAAAGCCAAGAGGGCCGTCTCCGACTCAATCCGCGCCATCCTCTTCGTGAGCCTCCGCAATATTTCCGATATCAATGCCACCTACGGCTACGAGGTTGGAGACCTGCTGCTGGAATCGACCGCTCTCAGGATAAAGGAGACGCTCCGGACCAGCGATTACGTGTTCCGTTTCGACGGCAAGGAACTCGCGGTCATACTCACGACGATACGACGCGGGATAGACCTGCCATCGGTCGCCGAGAACATCAGGGCCAAGATAGATTTCCCGTACAGCCACAAGGGTGCCGTCATCAACATAGCGAGCAACATTGGCGCCGCGATTTTCCCCGATGACGGCGACGACCGCGACGAGATGATTAAAAACGCGATGGCCGCGATGAACGAGGCCAAGGAAATGAACGAGTACTTGGTCATGTTCAACAAGACGCTGTTCGAGCGGGGAATGCACGTCGCCCGACTGCGTTCGGACATCAGGACGGCCTTCGTCGAGAAGCAATTTGAAGCCTACTTCCAGCCCATCGTGGACCCTTCTGGCGTCATCGCCGGCGCGGAGGCGTTGATACGCTGGAAACATCCCGAACTCGGTTCCATTCCTCCCAGCGAATTCATTCCGGTGGCCGAGGAGTCGCAAAGCATAGCGATAATCGGGAAATGGATACTCTTCCAGGTGTGCCGGTATATCAAGCAATGGGAGCGCGAACTCGGGGACCGATATATATCGATCAACCTGTCGAGCAAGGAGTTCAACGCGCCGACCATGGTCGAGGACCTGAAGGCGGTCATCGCCTCGGAGGGAATCAAGGCGTCATCCCTCAAGGTCGAGATCACGGAGAGCCAGAGCATGGAAAACCTCGATGCCGTCGTGATGAAAATCCGCAACCTTGCCAGGATCGGCGTGGACGTGCTCATAGACGATTTCGGTTCAGGGTACTCGTCGTTGGCCTATATGAAGCGCCTGCCGGCGAAGACGATAAAGGTAGACAAGTCGTTCGTGGACAGGATAGTCGAGGATGGCGAGGATCGCGACTTCATTAAGGGCGTTATAGACATGATCAAATCCAAGAAAAAGGACGTCTTGGTCGAGGGAGTCGCCGACGAAGCGCAGTACCTGATACTCAAGGACCTCGGAGTCAAGTATATGCAGGGGTACTACTTTTCCAAGCCAAGGCCGGCCGAAGAGTTCCACCGCCTGCTCAAGGACGGCGTCATACTCCCGGAGACCCACAATAAAAAGCCGCGCCGTCATGTGGCGACGGCGCGGCTTCCATGACTGGTATCCGGGGGATATTCCCCCGGGCCCTTCACATATTCTTCCAGAACTTGTAATAGGTCCGCTCGACTTCTTCCACGGGAAGCAGCGGGTAGAACTTCGTCGTTTGGGCGGAGGCGAACATGAAGCCGTGGCGCAGGTGTTTGTACGATATCCTGTCGATCGGGCAGTCGAGGGAGAGACCCTTGTTGAACTTCCCGGGGCGCGAACGCAACTCGAGGATAGCCTCGCGCAGGCGCGCGGGATGGATGCCGGGAACGAAGCAGCGGATGAACGGGTTGTCCTGGAATTCCTTGAGAAAATCATCGGAGTTGAAATCGAGCTGGGCGTAGAACATTACCGGCGCGCCTTTGGGTACGTCGGGATCGGTTATGAATTTGGCGTACTCGAGGAAATTGTACCGTGTCAGGACCATCATCTTGATGGGGTTGATCTCGAGGATGATGCGCATGTCGTCGCCCCGCATCTTCGGATCGTAGTCGGCGGATTCGAGCGCGACAAAGTCGCCGAGCGAATTGCAGTAGTACAGCTTGCCGAGGGCGGAGAAGTCCATGTGCTCGAACGTGCGGTAGCTCGAGATGAACTTCGTCGCCTTGGGTCGGCCGTCTTCGTGGGGTTTCAAATCCTCGTATGCATGGTCGATCTTGAAGAACGGATGCCGGAACGCCGGGTCGATCTCGACGAACATGAGGCGGCCTTCGAAGTAACGAGTCGACCCTTGCGTGTAGTGCCTGGCAAAGCGTTCCGGGTCGAGCTGGCTTGCTATGAGCGCATGGTTGGGATGCATGACCAGATACAGGTGTCTGTCGTCGTTCATCGTTCTACCCCCAATAGGACTTCAGCATAGGGGCGATCACCAATGAAATGATCGCCATCAATTTGATGAGGATGTTCAACGCGGGGCCCGCGGTATCCTTGAAAGGATCCCCCACGGTGTCGCCTACTACGGCGGCATCGTGCGCCTGCGAGCGTTTGCCGTGGACCTTGCTCTCGATGAGCTTCTTGGCGTTGTCCCAGGCGCCGCCCGCGTTGGACATGAAGATAGCCAGGAGCACGCCCGTTATTGTGACGCCGGCGAGCAGGCCGCCCAACATCTCCAAACCTCCTGTAAAGCCTATCACAGGAGGCGTCAGCGCGGCTATCAGACCCGGGAGTATCATCTTTCTGAGCGCGGCCTTGGTGGATATGTCGACGCAGGCGCGGTAATCCGGAGTTTCGGTGTCTTCCATGATCCCGGGATGCTCCCGGAACTGCCTGCGTACTTCCTCGATCATCGCGAACGCCGAGACGCCGATCGCGTCCATCGCCAGGGACGAGAACAGGAATGGGATCATGCCGCCTACGAGGAGGCCCACGAGGACCTTCGGGTCGGTGATGTTGAATACGAGCACGCGGTCGCCTCCGGCCGACTGGGCGAATGCGCTGAACAGGATGATGGCGGTGAGGGCCGCCGAACCGATGGCGAAACCCTTGCCGACCGCGGCGGTCGTATTGCCGACTGCGTCGAGCTCGTCGGTTATACGGCGTACCTGCGGGTCCATCGCGGACATCACAGCGAGGCCGCCCGCGTTGTCCGCGATGGGGCCGTACGCATCGACCGACAATTGTATGCCCAGGGTGACGAGCATGCCGAGCGAGGCAATGCCTATGCCGTACAGTCCGGCGAGGGAGTGGCTGCCGAGTATTGCGCCCGCTATGACGAGGATCGACGGCATCGTCGAGAGCATGCCGACTCCGAGCCCGGTTATGACCGTGGTCGCCGCGCCGGTATTACAGGCCTTCTCTATCTTGCGGACCGGGGCGGTGTTGGTTCCGGTAAAGAATTCGGTGAGCAATCCTATCGCCATGCCGGCGGCCAGTCCGAAAATTGCCGCGACCGCGACCCTTAGGGCGTCCTTGCCGCCATCGAAGGTACCCACTCCGAGCACGAGCGCGGACAATGGATAGATAAGGATGGCGGCCAAGGCCGCCGCGCCGAAGCTTCCTGCATTGAGAGCCTTCTGGGGAGACGCGCCGGGCTTGCCGCGGACAAGGAAGGTGCCGAGGATCGAAGCGCCCACGCCCATCGCCGCCATAAGGATAGGCAGCATGGCCAGGCGCAGCTTCATGTCGCCGCTCGCCGAGGTTCCCACGCCCAGCACGACGCAGCCGACTATCGAACCCACGTACGACTCGAACAAGTCTGCGCCCATGCCGGCCACGTCGCCGACGTTGTCGCCGACATTGTCCGCGATCACAGCCGGGTTGCGGTGGTCGTCCTCGGGAATGCCGGCTTCGACCTTGCCCACGAGGTCGGCGCCGACGTCGGCCGCCTTGGTGAAGATGCCGCCGCCGACGCGGGCGAACAAGGCTATGGTCGAGGCGCCAAGGCTGAACCCGGATAAAATCGGGAATATCGTGTCGCGGAAGGCCGGAAGGCCGTCGCCGAAAAGCGCTATCCCGATGGCTATCACCGCGGCGATGCCCAGGAGCGCCAAGCCGACCACGGTCATTCCCATCACCGAGCCGCCTGCGAACG
>CAZKJA010000002.1:12951-37233 GCA_964552925.1 uncultured Treponemataceae bacterium | reverse complement strand
CTGGTATTGGGAACCGTACGCTATCAGCATGCGGGAAAGTTCACCCGCTACGGTATGTATGTCCGAGGAGACAGAACCCGAGGGCTTGGTTATGAAATCGGCCGCGCCGAGGGACAACGCCTCCATAGTGACCTGCGCGCCGCTGCGGGCGACGCTGGAAAGGATAACCACCGGGATGTCTATCCCGAGGCGCTTCCGTTCCTTGAGGAACTCGATTCCGTTCATCTCGGGCATCTCGATGTCTAACACTATGATGTCGGGCTGGCATCTGGGGATTTTTTGCAGCGCGAAGACGCCGTTCATAGCTTTGTCGGCCGTCCGGAGCCCCGGCGTGGAGTCCACGATCCGCGAGATCAGGTTGCGCATCAAAGCTGAGTCATCCACTACAAGAACCGAAATTGGATCGGGCACGCCATTCCTCCGCTTGCTATATCGATTTCTTGTAGAAACAGGCCCAATCGGTTTTCACGAACTCGAATTTCGTATTCATCCCGAAAAGTGACTCGGAGTGACCGATGAAAAGGAAGGATTTGGGAGCCATGGCCTCCCAGAAACGCTCGATCGTCGCTTTCTGGGCAGCCTCGTCGAAATAGATGAGAACATTCCTGCAGAATATGACATCGAGATTCCTTTGCCCCGAATCATTCTTGAGGTTGTGGTAGTCGAAACGTATTGTCTTCCGGATATCGTCCTTGATCTGGTACCCGTTCGGTCGTTTGTCGAAGTATTTGGGGAGATAGGCCTCGGGGATTCCCTGGATGCGGGTCTCAGGATAGAAGCCTTCCTTGCCGACCATAAGCGATTTGAGGCTTATGTCGCTCGCGGTCAGCTCCGCATTCCACCCCGGGGGGAGTATTTCCTTGAGCAGCATGGCGATGGTGTACGGTTCCTCGCCCGTGGAGCATCCGGCGCTCCAGATGCGTATCTTCCGTTCCGACTGCCTCATTTTAACAAGTTCCGGAATCACGAAGTGCTCGATTGCGTCGAAATGAGCCTGGTTGCGGAAGAAACGGGTCAGGTTCGTCGTCACCGAGTCGAGAAGGACCTTCAGCTCCTCCTTGTCCTTTATGAGGATCGAATAGTAGTCCCTCGGGGTTGGCAGCTTTTTGTCGCGCAGCCGTTCCCTCAAACGGCTTTCGAGGATGGACCGATTTGTAGCGGAGAAATGTATACCGCTTTCATCGTATATGAGCTTCCGGTACAATTCGAAATCGGAATCCGCCAAAAAATCCGCCATGCATCAACCTCGTTCCCAGAAGTCTAGTGCCCAGAATTCTCTGGTGTCAATAGAAGTGGACAGTTGACGGTCGGGTCGGCAATGAGGATAGTACATATATGACTGAACACAACGATCGAAAGCGCGACCGAAGCACCTGGAGCGCCGTCGCCATAGTAACCATCGCATGCGCCGCCCTCTCCTTCAGCTCCGTCGGTGCCTACGCACAGGACTCTAAAGCCGAAAGCCAGCGTTATTACTCCATCTTCCAGAGCGCCTTCGACTTCATTCTCGAGAATTACGTCGACGTGGTCGATCCCAAGGTCCTCTACGAAGGCGCGATGCAGGGAATGTTCAACTCGCTCGGCGATCCGTATTCGTCCTTCCTCACCGAAGCGATGATGAGCGACCTGAATGATACGACCACCGGCAGGTTCGGCGGCATCGGCTTGTATATTTCCAAGCCGCTCCCGGACCCCAAACACCCGGACCGACGGCTGTATGTCGAAGTTGTCTCGCCCATCGAAGACACCCCGGGATGGCGTGTCGGAATCATGCCGGGCGACCAGATAACCAGGATCGACGGCGAGCCCACCGAACCGTTGGCGATGGACGAGGTACTCCAGCGGCTCAGGGGGACACCGGGTTCCGACGTGACTATCACAATACTCCGGGGCGCGAACCTTGTATTCGACGAGAAGATCACAAGGGCGATGATCGAGGTACCTACAGTCAAGCGGTCAATGCTGCCGGACAAAGTCGGCTACCTTCGCATCATCGAGTTCACGCCGCAAACCGTCTCCAGGGTCAGGGAATCCCTCGACTGGTTCAAGGTTCAGGGGTATACCTCACTCGTCATCGACCTTCGGAACAACCCGGGCGGGCTCCTTCAATCGGTCATCCAGATAGCCGATCTCTTCCTCGAAAAGGGTGTTATAGTTTCGACAAAATCGCGCAACCGGTATGAAAACGCGGTCTACCAGGCCAAACCCGATCTCATCGTCCCGCTGGACATGCGCATAGCGGTCTTGATTAACAAAGGCTCTGCGAGCGCGTCCGAAATTCTCGCAGGCGCGCTCAAGGACCAGAAGCGGGCCTACCTGGTAGGCGAAAATTCCTACGGCAAGGGATCAGTACAACAGGTCCTGCCGCTCGGAGACACCGGATTCAAGCTGACAATGTCACGGTATTACACGCCAAGCGACGCCAACATCGACAAGAAGGGCATAGCGCCCGACCTCGAGGTCAAGGAACCCGAGTTGAACGCCGAAGAGGAAGCCTCGCTATCAAAATTGATAGAGAACGAAGTGTTCGCGGCGTTCGCTGCGTCGAATCCCAACGCCTCGGTGCGACAGATCGAACAGTACGCCAAGGGCTTGCGCGACGCGGGTTCGCCGGTTTCGGAGCGCGTACTCAAGAAGATGATAAGGAACCAGCTGGAACGCACCTCGATCAGCCCGGTGTACGACCTTGAGTACGACCTGCAACTGAATGCCGCCCTCGAAGCCCTGGCCAGCGACGCGTTTACGAACCTTATCAGAGAAGCTCTGTCGGTCAAGGACTTGCAGACCATCGCGGCAAGCGCCCTGCAGGCGCCCAAGCCGGGAGTCACCGCCACGCCGTGAGGCAGTTCGTACTTCCGGCCACCTGGGACGGCGGCCCCGCCTGCGAGCTTTCCGCCCGGGACTCCAGGCGGCTCACCGTCGTCCTGCGGTTGGGAAAGGGCGATTCGTTCCCGGCGATCGGACCGGACGGGGCTTCCTGTCTGTGCACAATCGAGCAGGCCAGCCGAGGGCACGTAATACTGGCGGTAAGGCGGGACGACGGCAGGGAACCCGCGGGGTCTCACAAGCCGGACGTCCGCGCACGGCACCTTCGCGCGGGCCGCGACAATGCGGTGGAAGAAGCGCAAGCATCCGCTGCGCCGAGACTCCCCCGCATTGTGCTCGCTGTCGGCATGCTGAAAGGTTCGATGCTCGACGACGTGGTCAGGGCCGCGGCCGAGGCAGGGACGAGCGCGATAATCCCGCTGATCACCACACGGACAATCCCCGGGCAGGCCTCGCAAGGAAAGATGGAGCGCTTGCGCCGCGTGGTTTCCGAGGCCATCGGCCAATCCGGCACCGACACCCCGACTCTAGTGGCGGAACCCATGACAATCGAGCGCCTGTGCAGCGAGTACCCGTCTTCTCCCGGCAGGCGGATTTGTCTTTTCTTCCATGAAACGCCCCTTGCGCAGGCCACGATCCATCGATATTGTAACGGCATACTGGAAGAGATGGTCATCTGCGTAGGCCCTGAGGGTGGATTCGACAATGACGAAGTCGCGTTCTTCCTGGAGCGCGGATTCGTTCCTGCATGGCTTGGTCCAAATGTCCTGCGCGCCGGAACGGCGGCCGTTTTCGCCATCGCTTCCTTGCGAATCGTCTGCCTGGAGCGTTCCTCATGGTCAATGATCGAGTCAAAAGAATAAAAGTACTCAGGATTCCAGTCGACGTGGTCTCTCCCGACGATCTGGAAGAAGTCATCAAAGCCATGTATTCGGACGGGAAAAACCATCAGATAGTATTGCTTTCAATGGCCGATCTCATACGGGCAAGGCGTTCCAGCGAACTTAGAACCATGATTGCCGGCGCCAGCCTTGTGATACCGATATCACTCTCCATACTTAAAACCGCGCGTTTTCTCAGGAAGCCCGTACCGATACGCTACGAACCCTTTGATTTCATCGTAAGGACGCTTGGTATACTGGAACGATGGGGAAAGTCCGCCTACCTGTTCGGCGGTAGCCCTAAGAGCCTGACGAAAGCCGTCAAAAACATTAAGGCTACCTTTCCGGGGTTGCACTTGGTCGGAGGGCATTCCTCGCGCTTCGGCAAAGGCTACCTTGCGAAAATAGTCGAAGCGATAAGGAAATCAACCCCAACGCTATTGTTGGTGGGCAAAGGCGTACCCGGCGGCGAACGGTGGATTCCGCGCAACATGAAACACTTCAACGCGGGCATCCAGTTGTGGTGTTCGGATGTATTCTCGGTATTCGCTGAGCGGCGGACCCGGCCTTCCACCAGGATGTTCGCCGCCGGATTGGAATGGTTGCACTACCTCCCCCGGAAACCTTGGATGATCCTGAGGCTTCCAGGAAAACTCGGCCTTGGCTTGGTCAGTTTATGGTACCGGATCCGTCGCCTTTAGAAAAACCATAGTGCCAAGGGCGTAACCATGGCGCTATATCGCTTGGTTGATTACAATCGAAGCTACAGCAGATCATAAGGAGATGTCCATGAAACGTATTTCCATAATCTTGGCAAGCGTGTTTCTTGCCGCATCATGCGTCTCTGAACCAGCCGTATCCGACGGCGGACCGGCGAGCGCGCCTCAAGCCGCCCCGGCAACGGCGGTGAAAGTCCGCAAGGAACGGGTAGAAGAATACAAGACGCTTGTGGTACTCAAGGAAACAGTATCGTTCAGCGACGGGGTGGTCGACAGGATCACAATTTTCGAGTACTCGGAAGACAGGCAACGCCTTCTCTCCAGTGTCTCAAGGAAACCATCCGCGTCTGATCCGATCGAACGTGTCGCGTATGAATACAAAGATAAACTGCTCGTTGCCAAGTCGACCTTCGGTGCGGACGGCGCGCTCTCGGGCAAAAGCGAATACAGTTACAACGGCACAGGGGAAGTGACAAAGGAAATCATTTACGACGGCAAGGGCACGGTCCAATCGATCTCGGAATACAATTGGGACAACGGCCGAAAGTCATCGTGGCTTGTCAAATCATCCACGGGGATTATCCTCGCGAAAACCGAATATTTCTACGAAGGAGACTCCCTGGCGATCGCCAGGCTTTTCGATGGCGCGGGAAACATCAAAGGCAAGGTAGAATACGGCTATGACGCAGGCAATATCCTGGGTTCGGTCAAGTATTTCAACGCCTCCGGCGCACAGGACGGCCGTATCGAATATACGATCAAAGACGGCCGAGCGACGAAAGAGACAGTCTATCGAACCGACGGCAGGGTGGAACGGCACATCGCGTACGATTTCTCTCCGGATGGGGCTCTCATTAAAAAAACCTTGTCGGATGCATCAGGCAAAACAAGGGAAATCATCGTATACGAGAACGCGTACCATACCGACAAACGTACAGTAGTATACTATGAATAGCGGGCCGAGGCCCAGGAGAGGGATATCCATGCGTACAAAGAAGATGCTGCTTCTGGCCTTGGTGATGTCAATCCTCGTTGTCCCGGTCCTGGCGGACGACGCGGTCAGGGTGTACGGCAGGCTCCTCGGCGAGGTTGCTTCGGTAGAGCAAAAATACGCCGTGGCGACGAGCATCGTCTCCATCAATGACCCGGCGGCGGCTTCCTACTTCAGCGACGCGCTCGATTGGGCGCTATCGACCCGAAGCGCGATCCGGACGATGTCCGAGAGGGAAACCTACGAGCGGCTCACGCGGATCCTGCTGAAAAGCCTCGGCGAATGGCGGTACACCAACGCGGCCGTCTCGGTCATGCGCGCCGTCGAGGATTCTCCCGATGCCTTGACCAAGGCAGAGGCACTGATAGCGCTCGGCAACATGCGCGCCGTTGAATATGCCGAGCGTATTTCCTTGATGCTGCGCGACCTGAACAACGAACCGAGCGCGGACAGGGATGCAGGGGAAAAGATAGCCTACGGATGCGTCCTATCGCTCGAGAAGATGCGCTCTCCTGTAGGTTTCGCACCGCTCTTCTTCGCGAGCGAGGGTTGGTACTCGAAGCGGATCCGCGACCAGGCGGCACGAAGCATCCCGCTCGTACTCGACGACCCGAGCGGCGCCGTTTCAGATCTCATCAAGGTTGAAACCCCACCTCGGATGATACGCGCATTGGAGCTGGAACTTCGATCCGCCGCCCCCACCGGATCCAAGACCAGCGTCGCCAAGCTCGCCCTCTCCATGGGAATAAAAGCCTCCCCAAGAAACAGGACGGAGCAAAACCAGTTGTCGGAGCTCCGCGTGAAGGCGATGAACGCCCTTGCGGCCTCCGGCGCCGGGGACGGTTCCGCCGCATCCGATATTGCCGAAGCGTACAAGATCGGCCCGGTGGACGAACGCCTCGCCGCGCTGAAGGCGCTCGGCGCCGACAAGTCGTCGGCGACCGCCGCGGTGCTACGGGATATAATCATCGGCCTCAACGCTGACCAATTGGCCGGCATAGTCGACGAGACGAAGAACGCGTTGATGCGGTCGGCCATGCAAAATGCCGCCGTCAGCGCGAACAAGGATCTGATGCCCGCCATCCAGCTCGTGCTCATCAACAACGGATGGTCCAGCGGCATATTGTCGCTCGCCTCGGCCGCCCAGAAGGCGCTCCAGTAATGGCGCAACCGGGACGGACCGCTTGAACTCCCAGGAGAAGCGACGGAAGGCGTTGGCCGCGAGCCTGGTCGCCGACCGTGTTGAACTGGCGCTCTTCGAGGATACCGAAGGGCGCCGCGATCCCGCGATACGATATTTTACCGGACATCCCGGCGACGCCCTGCTCTTCATCGCGGCCGACGCCCGGTCTTTCCTGGTGCCTTGGGATATAAACATGGCAAAGTCCATGGCAAATCCAGACGACATCGTTCCCTACGCGGAGTACTCCCGGAACCCGTTCACCGCGATGGCGGGCGCCTTGAGCCGTCTGGGAATCCCACAGGGTTCGGTGGTCGATCTTCCCTCGGTAACGCCGTATCCGATGTTCGTCGACTATGTCGAAGCCTGCCCCGAACACGATTTCCGGTGCAGCGAAGACGGATCGACAAAAGCGGCGGCGCTCCTGCGCTCGGTGAAGGACGCCGATGAAATCGCGGCTTACAGGATTGTATCGGCTATCACCGACGCCGCGATGGACGAGATCGAAGCGCGGGTGCGGTCCGGTAGCCTGGTCACGGAAAGCGACGTGGCGCTTTTCATCGAGCGCTTCCTCAGGGACCATGGTTGCGAATCGACCGGCTTCGAGACGCTCGCCGCGGGTCCCGCCAGGAGTTTCGGCATTCATGCGTTCCCGGCCTATACAGCCGCGCCGTTCGCCACCGAAGGCATGTCGATACTCGACTTCGGCTTGTCATGGAAGGGCTATACCTCCGATGTGACGATGAGCTTCGTACGCGGCCCGCTAACGGATACACGCGCGAAGATGGTGGAACTCGTACAGAGCGCGCACGACAAGGCGGTTTCGATGTGCCGCCCGGGCGTCCGCAGCAAAGACGTGGCGGCGGCCGTCGATGAACTGTTCGCGGCGAATTCCTGTACGATGCCGCATGCCCTGGGACATGGCGTCGGCTTGCAGGCACACGAGGCTCCGGCAGTGCGCAACCGCGACGACAACCACTGGATACTGGCGCCCGGGCAGGTAATAACGATAGAACCGGGCTTGTACGATCCCCTTGCCGGCGGCGTGCGCCTCGAGGACGACGTGCTGATAACGGAGACCGGGGCCGAAGTCCTGACCCACTCGAGGATCGTGATGCTCTGAGGCGGGCCTTGCCGCTCAGACCCGTTCCGCGGTCCAGGCCAGCGTCCTGCCGGCCGCGAGCGGCGTCACGCCGTCAAGCTCCGCGGGTACCGTCCACGCCCGCCTCCGCAACCACAGGCGGCCTTCGTTCAGCCCGAGGCCGTAGAAGCGTGCGCCATGCTCTGAAACAAACGACTCGAGCCTCTCCAGCGCGCCGGCATCTTCGAACACCGAGGCGAGCAGGCTGAGGGCCACCGGGGCCGTGTACGAACCGGACGCTCCGGCGGCCTTGGCGGCGGGCGGGTGCGGCGCGCTGTCGCTGCCGAAGAAAAAACGCGGCGATCCCGAGGTGGCGGCGCGCACGAGCGCGGCACGGTCCCTCGCCGACTTGAGGACTGGCTTGCAATAGTACGCGGGATCCAGACGATCCCCTATCACGTCATCAATAGTGTACGACAGGTGGTGCGGCGTCATCGTGGCGGCCACGCGATCCGGCCAGCGGAGTACCGCCTCGACGGAGGCCTCGGTTGACAGGTGCTCGAGCACTACCCGCAGGCGCGGATACGCCGCGACGATGCGGTCCGCGACCGGCAGGAACGCCTCCTCGCGCTCGAGGACCGGTTTCGACGGATCCTCGCCATGTATCGACAGCACCAGGTCGGCGGATTGCATCGCCTCGAGTTCCTCGCGGACATCGGCGGGGTCCGGAACGCCGTCCGAAGAATTCGTCGTCGCTCCCGCCGGATAATACTTTCCGACGATGGCGCCGGCCCGCGCGCACGCCAGCACCGCATCCCGCCCCATCCCCGGTACCAGCTTGAAACTGTACAGAGGAAGCGACTCGTAACCCGACGCCTTCAACCCCGCTACGACCGCCTTGGCGTAATCGGCGACGGACCCGCCTGAAACCAGAGGCGGCGTAACGTTCGGCATGACAAGGAAGCGCCCGAAATGCGCGGCGCTCCTTGCCGCGTACGCCGCCATTGCCGGTCCCTGGCGGACGTGGACATGGAAATCGTCGGGCAGGCGGATGGCCAGCTCATTCATTGAAGGCAAACTCCACGATAGAGACGTCGTCGTCGAAGATAGGCTTGAGGGACAGCTCCCGTACCGAGTCCACTATGTGCTTGATCGGGGACAGGCATGAAGGAAGCTCGACGCATTCGCTGTGATGGGCCTCGAGGAGCGACCTGAACGTGTCCCAGGCCAGAATTGTCCCGGCCTTGACACGAACCTCGAACAAGCCGTCGCTGAACAGGTACAGGTTGGAACCGGGACCTATACCCTCGTCGAACTCCCCGAAAACCGCCGTTTCGTCGACGCCGATCACGGGGCCGTCGCCGGCCAATTCGATGATGAGGCCATCCGTCCCTATCAGGATCGCCGGCGGGCTACCCGCGCTCGCATAGCGCAGGATATGGCTCGACGCATCGTAGACCCCGTACCACACGGTGAAGAACATATTGTTCTGTTCCTCGATGCGGAACGAATGGTTGAGCCTGGACAGCACCGAGGCGGGCGATGCGTAATCGACGCCGCCAAGCGCCAGCCCGCGAAGCATGTTCATTATTGTCGCCGAAAGGAGGGCGGCCTGGATGCCGTGCCCGCTGACGTCGATCAGGTAGAGCGCCAGCCTGTTTTCGTCGAGCTGGTGGTAGTGGAAGCAATCGCCGCCCAGGCTGAGCGACGGTATGAACTGCCAGTCAGCCACGACACCGCGCCACTTGAGGCGCTTCGGCAGGAGGCTACGCACGTAGGCCGCGGCGTCGCGAAGTTCTCCCGCAAGCCGTTCCTGTGTTTCAACCAGGCGGCGGAGGGCCTTGTCGTTCTCGCGCTTGTACGCTTTCTTCTCAAGGAGGCTGTCTATGCGCGCCTTCAGGATGACGGGGTCGAAATCCCTCGGCAGGTAATCCTCGGCGCCGAGCTCGATGCACCTGGCGATCGACGCGGGGTCTTCGAGCGCCGAGACGACCAGGGTCGACATGTCGCGCAGCCGCTCATCCTGGCGCACGGCCTCGAGGAACTGGAATCCGTTCATGCCCGGCATCATCACGTCGAGGAGCACGATGTCGAACGGCGCCTCGGAGAGGATGGCGAAAGCCTCGTTCCCGTTGGCGGCCTGGCACACCACATGGCCTTGCCGCTCAAGGTGTCTGGACAGTATTTCACGGTTGAACGCATCGTCATCGACGACAAGTATCCTCCCGGATACCCGCTTGCGCTCCGGCTGCGAGCTCGGCCGGGGGCTTGCGAGGTAATCGGGAGCATGGTCCGCGATCACCGCGACGCCCTCGAACAGGGCGGCCAGGCTGTTAGCCGCCTCGAGCGCCTTCACGAGGTCGTCGAGTATGCCCCCGTCGTCAACATCCATCCCTTGGACGGACTTGATAAGCGTCACGAGGTCGTAGATCCTGTCGTACACTTGGGTTCTCAGGGCTTCGGACGGCTCGGCGCCGTTCATGAGCGAGGTCATATAGGCCAACACCGGTTGGCGGAGCGCGACCGCTGACTCGCCGATAGTTTTCAAGGCTTCCCGGACGGCACCATCCGTAGTGGCGCCGATGTCCCCCGCGAGCAATTCGCTGAATCCGACTACATGGTTGAGCACCGTCCGCGCCTCATGGCGGAACTTCGTCTGTGAATCGTCATCCTTGACGCTCATTGGCGCGCAATCCTAGCTTTTCTGTGCGTGTTCTTCCGCATATGCCCTGAATTCTTCCACGGTCATCGAATCTGCATACAGGAGATAGAGCGCTTCGACCAACTCATCCAGCGTCTCGAATTTCGCCCCGTCAAGTTTATATGGCACAGTTCTGTCTCCCCCGGCGTGAATCCACCAGACCGTAGGACAATCGTAGCCCAAGGCGCCGCATTATTCAATAAACCGCGTAGGAAGCTGTACACATTTGTTCATTGAATCGTTGTTGCTTGAGGCGTATACTGATCCGATGGATCGGAACAGGATCATTCGTATCGCGGCGACCATCAGCCTGTGCGGGAATGCCATGCTGGCTGTAGCCAAGATAATCACCGGAATCACCGCTGGATCGCTTGCAGTCCTGGGAGACGGCATCGACTCGTCGACCGACATGATAATATCGATCGTTGCCCTCGCGGCCTCCGCGATCATGTCAAAACCATCCGATCAGGAACATCCCTATGGCCATTCGAGGGCTGAAACCTCCGCTACGGCGTTGCTGGCGTTCGTCATCTTCTTCGCGGGGGCCCAACTCTGCATTTCCACGGTCGAGGATCTCGCGGCAGGCACAATACGCTCGGTCCCGGAGTCGATGGCTTTGTGGGTGACGATTGGATCGGTGGCGGGTAAATTGTTCCTGGCGTGGACCCAAGCGTCGGCAGGCCGGAAAACAGGCTCGTCGATGCTGCTTGCGAACGCCAAGAACATGCGGAATGACGTCATAATCTCGGCGAGCGTCCTTGTGGGCCTCGCTTTGTCGCTCCTATTCCAGGCCCCGATAGTCGATTCGGTCGTTGCGCTCTTCGTCAGCGTATGGGTCATGCGGTCGGCCCTGGGAATTTTCAGGGAGACAAATGACGAGATGATGGACGGCCGCGCCGATCCGGCCTTGTACCAAGCCGTATTTGACGCGGTAAATTCAGTAAAAGGCGCGGGAAACCCCCACCGTACAAGGGTACGCAGGCTGGCTTCCTTCCTCGACATTGACCTCGACATAGAAGTGGACGGCAGGGTGAGCGTCCGGGAGGCCCATGACATAGCGCAGGCGGTCGAAACGGCAATCAAGCAGAGAATTGACAACGTTTACGACATCGTCGTCCACGTCGAACCTGCCGGTGGCGGCGAACACGAGGAACAATACGGGCTGAACGAACGATGCCTGGACAAATGACGGATATTGTCGCCGCACGAGTGACTTGTTCCGCTTATTACGATATGGTTCAAGTACTATTGTGGTCAACATGATGCCGGACTGGATACACATTCAGACTTTGACAATCGTACTTGCGTTCACCTATTGCGGTAGCACTGTTTTCCTGTTCCTGTTGTTCCTCGACCGGCGCAGGTTCCCGGGAGCGGAGTTCTGGATCCTGGGGCAGGCGCTCATCGCCATAGGCTCGATAAGCCTTGTGTTCCATTCGACGGGCCGCTCGTACAATGTCCTTGCAATACCCAACGTCGCGTTGTTGGCCAGCGTGGTCGCGATGGGGCATTCTGTATGGAAATTCAGGTTCGGATCCGGGTTCCCGGCTATGGCCTACGCGGTGGTTCCCATCGGATTGTTAGCCTGGTTCGTAATGAACGGGGTAGAGGTAGCCGTACGGATCATTGTGTTCTCAGGGGCCTTGGGGATCCTGGCCAGCCTTGTGACGCTTATCCTCCTGGCGCGATCGAACAAGCCCCGCGCCCATGTACAATCCATAACGGCGATATATTTTATCTCCATCGCCGTGTTCGGGTATTCGCGGGCCCTGGCCGCCATGATCGGCCGTCCGCCCCGCTCGATAGCCGATTCAGGCGCCATGGGCGGTTTCGAGCACGTGTTCGCATTGGTCGTGATCTTCTCCAACCTCTACGCGTACTTTCTCATGTCGGCAGCGGAAGCGGAGCGGGAACTCCACGCCCAGTAGGATGAAATCCGCAAGCGCAACGGGGAGCTGGTTGAAACAATCGATACAAAGGATGCCCTCATAGCGGTGCTTGGACACGATCTACGGGCTCCCGTATGGAGCGCCACGCGTTATGTCCGCGGGCACCTTGTAGAGTTCCAAGGGGATCTCAACACCAAACGCGAAAGTATCGAGACGCTCGCGGAGGGCCTCGAGCGGATTTCAGGCTTGCTCGACTCACTGCTCGAGTGGGCTCTATGCGCGTCGGGACGTCTCAAGCTGGAATCCGCGCCAGTCAGCATGGCTACCGTAATCGAAGAGGCCATCTCGGACATCGAGTCGACGGCGATAGACAAGATGGTCACGTTCGAGTCCGCTGTAGACGAGAGCATCGTAACTGGAGACAAGCGCGCCTTGGCTACGGTATTCCGGAACCTGTTCTCAAATGCGGTCAAGTATTCCCGTTCCGGCAGCATAGTCCGGATCTCAGGCGTACGGACGGATGGCGGCGATCCGCATATACATATCGAAATAGAAGACCACGGCATCGGCATGAAATCCGAGCAATTGTCAAAACTGTTCGTTCCCGGCCGCACACTCCTGACCCTGGGTACCAACGGCGAGCAAGGCAAGGGTTTCGGTTTAGCCATAAGCAAGCTATTCGTAGACGCGATGGGCGGTACGATGGGCGTTGAGAGCGAACTAGGCGTTGGAACCCGCTTTGTGCTTGATTTTCCCATCGCTCCCCACTATTGATGTGAAAATATTTCACGTTTGTTCCTGGGCATTTTATTCATCACATTGGTTCAATACCGGCAGTCATTAGTTAATTCTTTTCAATGCAAGCAATTAATAAAATACATTTCAGACTGAGTCGCTCCTGGCACGCTTCATGCTTAATAATAAGTGCCGCTTTGAACGGCCACCAGTCTTGGGACTGGTGATACAACGAACCACAAGGAGTTCAACATGAAGCGTTTCATCACAGTAATAGCGATTGCAAGCATTGCGATCGCAGGTGCCTCCGCCCAGGGATTTGGCCAAATGTCGGGTCCCAGGGGACCCGGGTTGCAAGCGGCCGAGACACTGGTCGTCTCCACGATCGAAGGTAAACTCAGCCTGGTCCAGGGCCACCCGGCTTTAGTCGCCAAGGACAAGACCTATTTTGTGCAGCTTCCCCAGTTCCTGTACGGATTCATCGATGGCCTCAAGGAAGGCGCTACAGTCAAGCTCGATGGCTACGAGATGGCAATCCCCTACGCGCCCAACAGTTTCTTCTTCCGCACCACCAAACTGACGCTCGGCGCGAAGGTGTACGACCTGACCCAGTTCACCGGCATGATGGGCGGCATGATGGGCGGCAGGCAGGGTGGCGGCTTCGGCGGTGGACCCGGCGGACGTTTCGATGACGACAACCAGGGCCGCCGCGGCCGCTGGTAAGCGTTGGCTAGTTAATCGAACCTTGTTGTTACGCTTGAAAACCACCACGGGTTGTAGCAGTAAAGTGAAATGACCTACACGGGATAGTACTCCTGGCCGAGAAACACAAGGTTCGAGGAACTAGATAAGTATTGGCCATAACCGGCCGAACCACAGGCGCTAGCGATAGCGCCTGTTTTTTTCATGAATACATGTACCTGAGATGTACCATACCTATCATAAGAATTGCCTGGTTCCTCGAAGCTTGCATCTGGGCGTCTAAGGGTACCACGAAAGGTATATCCTACCACTTGCCTCTACTTCCCGTGGTGCCGAATTGCGGCCAGGCACAAGCTTCGAGGAACTAATCAAGAATTGCTTGACAGCCCATAATACCGAATATATTCTTTGCGTGTACGTTAACGCACGATTGTAACTGGAAACCTCAGAGGGAGATTCCTATGGGCACAAAACATGATCTCGTACTTGGCATAGACTTCGGATCCGATTCGGTACGAGCCCTGATCGTGGACGCTGTGGACGGGACGGAACTGTCCCAGAGTATCGAAAACTATCCGCGTTGGACAGCCGGGCTATTTTGCGACCCGCAAGCCAACCGATTCCGCCAACACCCCCTCGATCATCTTGAAAGCATGGAAAAAGCCGTGAACCGGGTCTTGGCTGAAATACCCGGCGCCGCCGCGAGGGTCAGGGGAATCGGCGTCGATACGACAGGTTCCACGCCTACGCTGGCTGATGGCTCGGGAACACCGCTCGCCCTCGTCAAAGGTTTCGAGGATGAACCGGATGCCATGTTCATCCTGTGGAAGGATCATACTTCCATCAAGGAAGCTGCCGATATCAATGAACTCGCTCATTCATGGGGCGGAATCGACTATACGAAATTCTCCGGCGGCGTCTATTCCTCCGAGTGGTTCTGGGCAAAGGCCCTGCATATCCTCCGAACCAATAAAAAGGTCTCCGCGGCTGCAAGGACAATCATCGAGAACTGCGACTGGATTCCAGCCGTTTTAACCGGGAATACGTCCCTGGACACTATCAAGCGGGGACGATGCTCGGCGGGGCACAAATCCCTTTGGCATGAAAGCTGGGGAGGCTACCCCTCGCCCGATTTCCTAGGACGACTTCACAAGAATCTTCCGAAGCTTGCGGCTAGTCTCGGAAGTGTTACGTATACGTCGGATGTCCCGGCCGGCACGCTATCGCCGGAGTGGGCGAAACGCCTCGGCCTCGCCGCCGCGACGACGGTAGCCGTCGGCGCCTTCGACGCTCATATGGGTGCCGTCGGTGGCGGCGTGCGGCCCGGTACGTTCCTCCGTATCATGGGCACGAGCACCTGCGATATAATGGTCGGTTCGAGGCCCGCCGTGCCGGGCGATGAACGACCCATAGCCGGTATCTGCGGGCAGGTCGACGGCTCCGTGATTCCGGGCCTGACAGGCTACGAGGCGGGACAGTCGGCGTACGGCGATCTTTTCGCATGGTGGAAGCAGATTCTGTCGTTTCCGCTTCACGCGGCGGATCGCAGCGATCCCGCTGTATCGAAGCTCCTTGACGCTATCGAGGCGGATATCATCTCGAAGATCGACGCCGAGGCAAAAGCGCTCCCTCCCGGTGGGCGCACAGGCGCCCACGGCCGCGGCGTACTTGCCCTCGACTGGATGAACGGCAGACGTACGCCCGACGCGGACCAGGCGCTCACAGGTGCCCTCACCGGGCTATCGCTCGGTACAACGGCAGCGGATGTCTACCGTGCGCTCGTCGAAGCCGCCGCCTTCGGATCACGCGCGATAGTCGAACGATGCAGGAACGAAGGCGTAGCCGTCGAGCGGGTGGCCGCCATCGGCGGCGTCGCCAGAAAGAGTTCATTCGTCATGCAGACCCTCTCCGACGTTCTGGGCCTGGATATCAGTGTCGCGGGGAGTGACCAGTCATGCGCGCTCGGCGCCGCCATGTTCGCTTCCGTGGCCGCCGGGATCCATGCGGACGCGCTCGACGCCCAGAAAGCCATGGGCACCCAAGTGGAGACGGTCTACAAGCCGAACAGAAAACGTCACGAGGCCTACAACGGTATCTACGCCGAATATTTAAAGCTTGCTGCGTTCGAGGAGAAGACTGCCCATGAACGCGGCTAAGGAGAAAATCATGGTACGAGACGCGTTCGAATTCTGGTTCGTCACCGGGAGTCAGCACCTCTACGGCGAAGAGACTCTCGGCAAGGTAGCCGGGCATTCCACCCGGATCGCGGAATTCCTCGGGAAGAAATTGCCCGTCAAGGTCGTATGCAAGCCCACCCTCACAACGCCGGACGCCATTCTGGAACTCTGCCAAGAGGCGAGCGCCTCGAAGGCGTGCGCGGGCCTCATCCTGTGGATGCATACGTTCTCACCTGCCAAAATGTGGATCGCGGGCCTCATGGCCCTGTCGAAGCCGGTGCTCCACCTCCATACGCAGTACAACGCGAGTATCCCGTGGGCAACCATCGACATGGATTTCATGAACCTGAATCAATCGGCACACGGCGATCGCGAGTTCGGTTTCATATGCGCCCGTCTCCGCATGCCCCGCAAGGTCGTGGTCGGATTCTACGAGGATGCCGAAACGGTCGCGCGCGTCGACGCGTGGAGCCGAGCCGCCCTGGCCGTTGCCGATGGCCGTCGGCTGCGCGTCGCGCGCTTCGGGGACAACATGCGCGAGGTGGCCGTAACCGAGGGCGACAAGGTCGAGGCCCAAATGCGCTTCGGATGGGCCGTCAACGGTTACGGCCTCGGCGGCCTGGCTGAAGGAGTCGCCGGAGCTTCAGAAGAGGCGGTGAACGGTCTCGTCGAGCGGTACAAGGAAGAATATGACTTCGCTCCCGGCGCCGTTTCCAGCGCGGGGCTCGAGGCGGTACGGGGGCAGGCAAGGATCGAGATCGCCATGCGGGGGATCCTCGAGATGTCAGGCGCGAAGGCGTTCACCACCACCTTCGAGGATCTCCACGGCCTCGCGCAGCTGCCCGGACTTGCCGTCCAGCGGCTCATGGCCGACGGCTACGGTTTCGGCGCGGAGGGCGACTGGAAAACGGCGTCGCTCGTTCGCGCCATGAAGGTGATGGCCGAAGGTCTCCCTGGCGGTACGTCATTCATGGAGGACTATACCTACCACTTCGAACCGGGCAACGGCCTCGTTCTTGGAGCCCATATGCTCGAGGTGTGCCCCTCCATCGCGAAGGGCAAACCGAGGCTCGAGGTACACCCACTCGGCATCGGCGGCAAGTCGGATCCCGCCCGTCTCGTTTTTGGCGCCGCAACCGGCCCCGCGCTCAACGCGAGCATCGTCGATGTCGGCGGTCGGTTCAGGCTCATCCTCAACGCGGTGCGGTCTGTAGATATCCCTTCCCCCATGCCAAGGCTTCCCGTGGCGAGCGTCGTTTGGAAGCCGGAGCCCAGCCTCGAGCTCGGCGCGCAGGCATGGATACTCGCTGGAGGAGCCCACCATACCGGCTATTCCACTGCCCTCACCATAGAGCACCTCGAGGACTGGGCGGAGATGATGCAGGTGGAGTGCCTCGTAATAGACAAGGCCCTCGACATACGCGCCTTCCGCAACGAGATCCGCGCGAACGACGTCATCTGGCGCGGGTGACCCTCATGAGCGGCATATACTCCCTCTCGTGACTGTAAAAGAAATAGCCGGGCTCGCGGGAGTATCGATAGGGACCGTCGACCGCGTCCTGCACGGTCGGGGCCGCGTATCCAAGGCTACGCGCGAACGCATCGAAGCCATCGTCCTCAAGCGCGGCTACAGGCCCAATCCCATGGCCCGCCACCTCAAACTCGGGAAAGAATACCGCTTCGCGGCGCTCATGCCTGGTGCGGAGAACGACGAGGGCTACTGGGATCTCGCCATGGAAGGCGTCCGGGAAACGGCGGCAGGGATCGCGTCATTCGGCGTACGCGTAGAAATCATCACATTTGACCGGGATAAAAATGGAGCGGCCATCGAAGCCCTCGAATCCATTTCCATACAGGATCTGGACGGGCTCCTCGCCGCCCCCGTCGAGACAGGCGATCTGGGGCCAGCCCTCGGGCGTCTTTGCCCTATGCTCCCAGTCGTCTTCTTTGACGCCGAAACGACGAAAGCGGAACCGCTGGTCGCCATCATCCAGGACCCGCTCCGCTCGGGCCGGCTCGCCGGACGCCTGCTCGACTCCTTCTGTCCGCGGCAGGGAAGCTCGACGAGGCGCTTCGCCCTCGTGAACCCGCATCCCCGCGACGAGCACCTCTCCAGGCGCATGGAAGGCGTCGCCTCGTATTTCTCGTCATTGCCAGGGGATGCCGGAGCCGAGCTCACCCGTATCTCGATGGATGGCGGATCACGCGCAGCCGCCGCCGAGCTGGCCCGGAGGTCCTCCCCGTCCCCCTTCGACGGCGTCGTCGTCGTAAACGCCCAGGTAGCCGAGGTCGCCGGGACGCTGGAACCCCGCCCGCGTATCATCGGCTACGATCTCGTCCCCGCGAACGTATCCCTGCTGCGGGAAGGCCGTATAGACGCGCTGATTTCACAGGATCCAGCCTACCAGGCAGGAGAGGGCATCCGCGCCCTCTACCGGAGCGTTGTACTTGGGGAACCGCCCGCCTCCAGCGAGCTTCGCGCTCCTCTCGATGTGTATTTCGCGGAGAACCTCCCGGAACAGGAAGCTACAGGCAAGTAGTTCGCCTTGACCAAACGCCTGCGCGGGGGTATTGTTTGCCTATTCCTGCACAAAAGGCGAACGCTGTGAATTATGCCGACCCAATGAAGCTCGGGCTATTAGCATGCCCCGGAGCCGAGAAATTCGCGGAAAAAGTCGTCCGTCGCCTGTCGACTATCTACCGTCACCGGTTTGAGCGCAAGGTTCAGGTGATGGCCGACCGTTACCATATTTCCAGGGAATTGGTGACGAGAAAAATCAATTTCCAGAACGACGTCGCATCCTCGCTCCTCAGCCTGCCGGGCAACGTAAACGAGTACCGCTCGCCAAAATTCAAGGTCAATGCGCGGTATACCCTATTCGCGAACGGTGAAGCGAAAACCGAAATCCTTGAGTCGGTACGGGGCAAGGACCTGTATATTTTCCAGGACGTGGAAAACCACCAACCGTGCCTGTTCAACGACGGCAAGGAAGAGCGCGTCCTTTCGGTGAACGACCATATATTCAACCTGCTCGTCACCATTGACTCGGCCATCCAGGCGGGAGCGGAACGCATCACATTGGTCATCCCCACCTACCCATACTCGCGTCAGCACAAGAAAAAAGGACGCGAAGGTCTGACCGCCGCTCGGCTCGGTCAAATAATCGAGAATTACGGTGTATCCAGGATAATCACCCTGGATATTCATTCCCGCGAGATAGAGAATTCTTTCAACAAGTTGAGGCTCGAGAACCTCCACGCGTCCTACCAGGTAATCGAAAAGCTCGCCGGCATCATCGACGTCGGAGATGAAAGGCTTGTAGTCGTTTCCCCCGACACCGGGGCCGTGGACCGCAACAAGTTCTACGCGAGCACCCTGCAAAGACCGCTCGCCCTCATTTACAAGGAACGCGATTACTCGAAGGTGACAAAGGACGCCAACGACTCGAACATAACCGAGATGAAGCTGCTCGGCGACGTGAACGGCAAGACGGTGTTCATGGCCGACGATATGCTCGGCACCGGGGGAACGCTGCTCAAGGCGATGCGCTACCTGAAGGATCAAGGCGCGGTGAAGGTGATATGCGCGATTTCCCTGCCATTCTTCTCGGCGACCGCAATCGATGATTTCGACAAAGCGTACAAGGAAGGGTACTTTTACCGGATAATCGGGACCAACGCCGTATACCACAAGTACCTGCTTACAAAGGAATGGTATATCGAGGCGGACGTGACGACGCTGTTCGCCCAGATCATATCGCTTCTGCACCACAACCGGAGCCTTTCGCCGATGCTCGACAACCGCGACATCATCGCCAAGAGGCTGAAGAAGGCGATGGCCGCGCAAACCGTCCACCAGCCGACCCTGCAACTCTAGTCCCCGCGTCCTGGATCAAAGGCCATGAAAGTCTACCGACTGCCGCGGGTTGTCGAGGCTGTACTCTTCGATATCGACGGCACCTTGTACACGAACAAGGCGTATGCCGATTTCCAGGTCGACGTCCTTGTGGATGAACTGGCCCGACAACGGGGTGAATCGCGCGAAGTGGCGGCAGAGGCCATCGAGAACGCCCGTATCGATCTGGCAACCGCCAACGGCGGGAAGCGCACAAGCCTCGGGAACGCCATGGCCGCGCTCGGCGTGGACATAGCGACGAGCGTGGAATGGCGCAGACGCCTGATAGACCCCTCCCGATTCCTGCACGCCGATCCCCGGCTCCGCGCGGCACTCGAAAGCTTGCAGACGATACGTCTTGTCGCCGTCACCAACAACCCGCGCTCAGTCGGCGAAGCGACACTCAAGGCGCTTGGCGTAGCTGAGCTCTTCATCCGCGTCGTCGGCCTGGACGACACAATGAAGAGCAAACCCGCGTCCGAACCCTACCTGATGGCCGCGCAGGCGGCGGAGGCCACCCCGGAGGCCTGCGTATCCGTCGGCGACCGCTACGATGTGGACCTGGCCATCCCGCTTGCCCTGGGAATGGGGGCGATACTCGTATCCGGCGCGGAAGACGTGTACGCGTTACCCGATATTCTCAAGACCGCTTCGAGGGACTAGCCGGCAGGCAAGCCATGTGGTCGCGACGTGTCCGGGCGGGATATACTCTTCACATGAATTTCAAGGTTTCGACAGTGTGTTCCGCCCTGCTGATCGCCTTTGCGGCCGCGCCCGTCGCCGCCGCGCCTTCATCGTCGTTCCTGCCGCCGGAGATAGAGTCCAGGCTACGGGCGGGAGAAGAGCCCAGGTCCGTGAGCACGGGGAAAGCCGCCGCGCTCAAGCTGGCGCCAAGCCATCCCGCGGTCGCGGACATACGGCGTTCGATCGCGGAAGAGTCACCCGATGTCATAGTCGAGGCGTTATTCCTCTGGAAGCTATCCCGCTCCGGAGCCGCGATGCCGGATACGTTGACAATCTACAATGCGCTCAGATCGATAGGCAGTCTGCAAGGCATAGAGTATTTTTCGGCAAGCAGGGGACACATGAGGCTTTTTTACGAATACTCCAGCCTCATAAAGGCCCCGGACGAACCGACCCCGCTACCGGACATTGCCATGACCGCCATTCCGCGGCTTCCGGAGACGCTCTTCGCCAGGCAGAAAGATCTATCGTTCGGCGACAACCGCTACCGTATCACGATGTCGAGCGGCAGCGACTTTGTAGTGCAGTCTTCCGCCAACCTGACGCCTATGAAATACAAGACCGTAATCCCGGTCGCCGGGACGGGCGACCTGAACGTCAGGGTTCTCGTACTTTCCTCCGATGACGCGCTGGTCTTCTACGCCGTGTCGAGCGCGAAGGCGACTGTGATACCCGGAGTGCGCACAAAGCTGGAAGCTTCATTCGGCAACAGGGCGGCGGCGGTGTATGCATGGTTCTCGGACCGGATGACCAAGGCCTGGCCCGTCAATTGAAGCCTTCTCAGGAGATGGGTTCGACCTCTGCGGCTTCTCCATCGTCGTCCAGATTCACCGGAGACGCGACTACCGTCGGCATTGCCTGAGGCGACAGAGGGGAACCCGTGGGGGGCGGAACCGAACCGGGCGGCTGGCTTTTAATATAGGCGAAGTTCTTCATGATCCGCACGAAGGTCTCCATTTTTTTCCGGCTATCGCCGATGCTCGCCAACAATTCCTTGTTCCGCACGCCCCCGAGGCTCCTGATATTTGTGACAAGGTCGGGGCTGGGTTTCTTGTAGTCCGCAAGCAATTCGCCGAGTATATCCGAGAGCATGCCGAACAGGCCCGTTTCGTCCTCGCAAATCTCGCGTGCCTTGTAGTTTATCTCGTCTACGATCTTGTTGAGGTATGGCATTATATCCTTGCCGTGGCGCATCTCCTCCACATACCGCTTCACCGACGAGATGCTCACCCGGCTGTTGCCCTTAAGCCCCTCCTCGAACGAATCGATGCGTCCCCCCGTCCTGTCGCATTGGAACAAGATATTCGCCAGGCTGTTCTGAAAGCTTTTATTGTCGAAATATCCCTCGACGAGGATTTTCTTTACTGTTTCCTTGATCTGGGTATCGAATAGCCCCCTCACGAAGGTCTTTAGAATGCCCATCGGCTTTACGTGCGTGAAGCCGTTGGGGCTCTCCCTCCGGAGGAACGAGTCATTGTCCTCGTTGTAGCCGTCGAGCATCAGGACTTCGGTCCCGCCGAAAAGATCGTGGATATCCTGGGAAACAGCGCTCTCATGCCGCTCCCGGAGGTAACGCTCCCTGTCCCGCTCGTATTGGGTGACGATGCGCTTCCTGTATTCGTCGATATAGTCGACGCGATCGCGGTGAAGGTCTGGCTCGTAGATGGGGTCGCGTTTGGCGAGGCGTATCATCACAAGAAGGTTTTCGCTCGACAGGCGGTAGCTGAGTATCTTGTTCAGCGTCGAGAACAGCTTTGAAATCTTGCCTGCCTGGCTGGCGGCTGTCGCCGGCGCGTGTTTTTCGAATATCCTCATCACCTTGGCGAGCAGGATATCGGAAAAGGCAAAACCCGACACCAGGTAGTACGCATCGATCAGCTCGGGCACGATCTGCTCGCCGGCGCACGGCTGGAAATCCGGGCGGTATCGTGGATCATCGATACTCGCGCCGGGATCGAAGAAGCCGAGGGTACGCTCCCAGTCATGCCTGCACACCTCGATGAAACGTTGAACCTCAGCCAGTTCGAAATTGAGCGTTCCGAGAGCCAGGTCATCGACGCTCTTGAGGAAGCGCTGGTAATCGAGGCCTATGGCTTTTTGCTCCTCGGTATCCTTGACGGCATTCTCGATCCTCGCCTTCATTCCCTCGTAGACAAAACTGTCTTTCTTGGCGAGATCCTGCTCGGGAAGCCTGAGGTCGACAAGATAATCGAAAAAGCGCCTGGAAACGCGGAGGTCCGGATGCGCCAAGGTCCTGTCCGCAAGGTCCATCAAAGGTTTCAAGGCCTGGCAGAAAAGGTACAGATCCTGTGCAAATCCATTCAGGACCAGATTGCTCTTGAACCTGTAGTACGGAGGTTTGATGTGGGAAATTGTCGCATAGAGTCGCTTTAGATCCCCATTTGAACCGAAATCAAAATTGAACAGATTACGGAGAAATGCGAACAACTTCGTGATAATACCCATGGACACACATTCTAAGGCAGGAAATCAATAGGGGCAAGCCGTGGCTTTCGCCGGCCGTACTCCGGGTCAAGCGCGTCTGTTCTCGACAAACCAATAG
This sequence comes from uncultured Treponemataceae bacterium, assembly GCA_964552925.1. Classification (GTDB taxonomy): domain Bacteria; phylum Spirochaetota; class Spirochaetia; order Treponematales; family UBA12059; genus SZUA-370. The sequence continues at coordinate 14,149 of CAZKJA010000002.1, read as the reverse complement.
TTGGCCTTCATCGGTGGAACCGATGCTTCGACCGATGTGAGCCTCGAGCGGAACACGAGCGACTGATGCGCGAAAACAGGCGCGTCCACCGCGACCGCCAAGGCAAGCGCATCGGACGGACGAACATCACGGGTCCAGGTACGCCACCCGCGGCTGTATTCCATTCTGGCGAGAAAACCGTCTTCACCGGCGCCGTACAACCCATACAGCTCGATACGGCGGATTGAAATCCCCTGCTCCTTGAACATCTGGGCGAACAGTTCGTGTGTCAGGGGCCGCGGCATCGAGACGCCTTCCAGCTCCATCAAGATCGCCCCGGCTTCGGCCGCGCCAACGGCAACGCAAATCTCGTGCGTACCGTTCTCTTCCTCGAGGATGACGACGGGAGAGGCATCCGTCGAAGGCATTGCCACGCCTTTTACATGCATCCTCAGCATTTCTTCGCTCATGAAATATAAATATAGTGCAATTCCCGGATTTTTCACGGGCATCTACACGCTTCCTTGACTACAGCGCGAACACACGAGTATTCTTTTCCAAGATCATGAGGCGTACACCACTTTTCTTCGCTTTCGCGGGCTTCGAGCTCATACGTTATTTTACTCTCGTCAATGTCGCGCGACCGTTTTCGGCCCCCTCATTGGCGGCTGCGCAGATACTTCGCCTGCTCGCCGCTCCCAATATCATTTTTGCCGCGGCGTTTTTCTTCCTGGCGATCGACCGCGGGCGGTACTCCGCGTACCAGCCGCTCCTCATCCTCGGCAAGGCGGTTTCCGCTTTTTCCGCGGTTTTTGCGCTTCCGGCAATTCTCGGGAAGCTTTTCAGCGGGGCATCCGGTGGTTTTGCGACATGGTCGATCATACCGGTCCTTGTTTGGGACCTTGCCACGGCGCTCGTCCTCCTTCTCTGGAAACACCCCGAGACGGAACACAGGCCTCCCCCCTCGCCGGAACACGAATTGGTGGAGACCGAATAAGATGCGAATACTCCCCATTGCCAGCGGCAAGGGCGGCGTGGGCAAGTCGCTCATCTCCACGAATCTGTCGATAGCTCTCGCGCAGGCCGGCAAGAAGGTGGTACTGGCGGATCTGGACCTGGGAGCGTCGAACCTCCACCTTATGCTCGGCTTCAACGTTCCCAAACACGGGCTAGGTACATGGCTCTCGGGGGCCAAGGTCCATTTTGAGGAAATAATCTA
>CAZKJA010000002.1:0-12941 GCA_964552925.1 uncultured Treponemataceae bacterium | reverse complement strand
CTGCGATTCATCCCCGGCGACGCGGAAATCCCCGGCCTCGCCAACATCGCGTACCGTCAGAAAACCCATCTCGCCAGGAAGCTCCTCGCGATAGAGGACGCCGACTACCTCGTGCTCGACCTCGGCGCCGGCACGGGTTCCAACATCCTTGATTTCTTCCTGCTCTCGGGGCGGGGGCTCGTGATCACGGCGCCAACGTTGACGGCGACATTGAACGCCTACCTGTTCCTTAAGAACGCCGTATTCCGGCTGATGTGGGACAGTTTCAAGCCCAAATCGCGGGCACGCGCCGTACTCGAGTCACTGAAGAAGGACGGAGCCTCGCTCCAGAGGGCGTATATCCCGGAGATACTCGCGCGCATCGCGGAAGTTGACCCTTCGAGCCGGGCGGCTTTCGACTTGAGAATGTCGCGCTTCGCGCCCAGACTCGTCATGAACATGCTCGAGGACCCGAAGGACGCGGAGAAGGCGCAGAAAATCCGCCGTTCGTGCAGGGAATACCTCGGCATGGACCTCGAGCACCTCGGCGTCGTGTACAGGGACGACCTGCAGGACGTCGCGCTCGCGGGCCGCATCCCCATCATCAGGTACAAGCCTCAATCCGTGCTCTCCCAAGCCGTCTACAGGATCGCCGACAAGCTCGTGTCTTCCGAAGGGGACGACGAATCGTTCCTCGATCCTGAATACCTCGATGACAGTTACGACGCCGCCGACTCCGAGGCATCGATGGACTTCGACGCGAAGATGGAATACGTCGAGGAACTCCTATCATCGGGCGCCTTGACCCAGGGCGACTTGATAGAGACGGTCCGCATGCAACAGTACGAGATAAGCCAACTCCGCAAGGAAAACCAGTTCATCAAGGTCAAGATAGCCAAGGCCCTTTCGCAGGGATTCAAGGTCTAGCCCATGGCCGGCACGACTGTCCGGGGAGAAATAAGCGTCTCGGTCGACCTTTCGGGGCTCGAGGCACGCCTGGACTTCAAACCGGCCCAGGATGGCGCGGAATGGGGCGTGGAAAGCATACTGAAACTTATAGCGGAAGCGCGAATAGTCGGCGTACCCGGCAAGCGGCCCGAGGAAATACTTCAAGCTTTCTCCAAGTCGAAAACCGCGACAAACGAGCTTCTCGTGCTCGGGCAGATTCCGGAACAAGGCGCTCCGGAAACGGCGGAATGGTCGGAAATCACGACTCCGCCGGAATACCAGCCATTCGAGGCCGCCAAGACAGCCGAGGCGAAGCAACCGGAGTTATACAGGATTCGCATCGACCGGGTAGCGAAGGAACGCGTGGTCAAGAAACCCGCGGCATTCCCCTTCATGCGCTCCAAGGAAGAAAAGGTCATAGAGTACGAGAAGATCGAAGTCCGCGAACCCGTGGCCGTCGATACGCGCGTGCTACGGATATTCTGGACATCCAAAGGTTCGATGGTCGCGCGGATAAGTCCTCCCAAACCCGGCAAACCCGGCAAGGACGTATACGGGAAACCTGTGATGCCGGAACGGTTCGAGGATTCGAACTTCGCCCTCGGCAAGGGTTTGGCGCGGGACAAGGGCAACATCGTCGCTGAAAGCTCTGGCTTTGTCAGGGTCGGTGCGCGCTGGGCCGACCTGGTTCCATTCCAGGCCGGAGAATATTCCATCCGCCTCTCATCTGACAGCGCGACGGCCTTGCTGGATTACACGCCAGGCGACACGCGCCTGGCGCCCCCGAATGCCGCTGTGCTTCTGCGGGAGGCAGTGGCGCTTGGCATCGAAGCCAACACCCTGCTTAGCGAAGAAGAAACGGAAGCCGCCCTCCTGCGGGCGACGCGGAGCGGGCAGACCCTCTCGGGTTTCAGTCTCTCGGGAGACCGCGATGCGATCGCGCGCGTCGATATTTCCACCGACAAGCTCAAAGCCACCCTGACCGTTGTCAAGGGCAGGGGAAAAGGCAAACCCCTCGAACTCCCGATGGTAAGCGCGGCCCTCGCGGGTCACAAGTTCAAGGGCATGAAGATCGACAAGCTGAAGGCCGATGTCATCGCCTTTTATAAAGGCAAGCAGGTTGAACTTCTTGACTACGTCCTGACGGAAGGCAAGGACCCGGTAAAAGGCAAGGACCGGGAATTGATATTCGGCGTGGCGTTCCTGCAGGAGGATCAGGTCAAGGACTACCTTGCCATCATATCGGCCGCACCCGGACTGTCCCGGGTGGCTGAAAACCTGGCGGAATTTCCCTTGTCGGCGGCTTCCCGCGTGGCTCTGGTAGAGAAGGGCCAGGAAGTAGCCCACTTCAGCCCCCCTGCGACAGGCCAGGCCGGTCTCGACGTATACGGCGAGGCAATTCCCGCCCCGCAAGGCAACGATCCCGTGATAAAGGCGTATGGAAAGCTGCGGATATCGCGCGAGTCGATAGAAAGCGAGGAAGATGGCCTCCTCCTCGTCGCGGAAAGCGAAGGAGCTACGATCGCGCGGGTTCTGCCCTACCGCGACGCGCGCGTGGCAGTCAGCGTCAGCGATGACGGCATGAGCGCGAGCGTGTCGATCACCCGCGGTTACGGCCTCGGCAAGGAATTGTCAATCGACATCGCACAGGAGGCGCTCAAGCAGGCCGGAGTGGTCAACGGGGTCGACATCAAGGAACTCTCCGCCGCGTTGGCGGAGGCCAGGGAAGGACGCCCGGTATCGGGCCACATCGTCGCCAAAGGCAAGATGCCCATCGCCGCCGGCGGTTTCCGGCTCAATTGGATAGTAAGGATGGCGAGCGGAGCCGCGCTGACCGTCCGTGCCGACGGCTCGGCGGACTACAAGAACCAGGACAAGTCGACGATAGTGGTCAAAGGCCAACCGTTGCTCGAACTGCTGTCCATCGGCGTCGAGGGCCAGGATGGAGTCGATGTCCTGGGAAGCGCCATCCCCGCGCCCAAGGATCCTTCGCTTTCCGATCCGCCCGGGTTCGATTCATCCATCGTCGAGGAGAAACGGGATACCGGGGACCGATTGCTGACCGCGGGCATGAACGGCGAATTGCGCTTCGAAAACAACACGCTATCCATCGATCCAACGCAGAAGATCGCCGGGGATATCGGCCCCGCGACGGGAAATATCCGCTTCCCAGGCCCTGTCGCGGTGGCGGGTACCGTGCTCACGGGATATGCAGTATTCGCCGGGGGCGACGTCCTGATAGCGGGTTCCGTCGAGGCGGCCCTCGTCTCTTCCGAAGGCTCGGTAAAGATCACCGAAGGCGTGAAGGGGGCGAGGAAGGGGACTATCCGCGCCCGCAAATCGATAGAGGCAGCCTTCGCGGAGCAAGCCCAGCTGCTTGCCGTGGAAAACATCGTGCTGAAGAATTCCGCGCTCATGTGCAACATCAAGACAAACGGCAAACTGACACTCCAAGGCGACCGCGGGCACTTGATAGGCGGCGTATGCAGGGTACGGAAGGGCATGGAAATACAGAACCTCGGTTCCGCCAACAGCTCGCGTACCCAGGTGTCTTTCGGCCAGGATTACCTTGTAAAAGATTCGATCGAAGCCGAGGAGCAGGAAATAGAACGCACCAAATCGATGATTCTGGAAACCGACAAGAAAATGCGGGACCTGGAAAGCAGCGGGGCGAACCTCGACGCCATCCGCCAGAACAAACTGAAGCTTATCAAACTCCTCGAGCAGCGCTCATTGCGGATATTCGAGCTACGCGAAAAATTCGAGGAGCATTTCCCCGGCGAGATCGTAGTCCGCGGATCCATCTTCGCCGGAGTCGTCATAGAAAGTCACAACCGATTTCACGAGGTCAGGCAGACAAAGCAGAAGGTGGCGTTTTCCTTTGACCCGCAACTCGGCAGGGTCGTCGAGCGACCACTCAAATAAACAGCCAGCCCCTACCTGGAGGTATTCATGCTCGCCGCAATTCAGTTCCCTTCCTGGATCCACCCGGAGATCCTTCCGTTCTTTCCCCAATTCCCCTTGCGCTGGTACGGTTTGATGTACCTGGTCGCCTTCGGCATCACCTACCTCCTATTCAAATACCAGGTGGGAAAGCGCAAGCTCGACTTCACCGATGACGACATCTCCGGCTTCTTCCTGTCGGGCATCCTCGGGCTAATAATCGGCGCGCGGCTTTTCGGCACACTTCTCTACGATCCCTCCGGCGTGTACTGGAGCAAGCCCTGGCTTATCTTCTGGCCGTTCGGCGAAGGCGGGCAGTTCACCGGCTTCATGGGAATGTCGTACCATGGCGGCATGATCGGCGCGATCACGGGCTTCGCGCTCAACGCCAGGCTGCGCAAGCTTGATTTCCTCGAGTGGGGGGACATGATCGCGGTCTCCGTCCCTTTAGGCTTTACCTTCGGCCGACTGGGAAATTTCATAAATGCGGAGTTGTGGGGCAAGGTGAGCGTGGCGCCGTGGGCCATGGTCTTCCCTGGAGCCAGACGCTTCCCGACGAGCCTGACATGGGTCAGGGATATCGCCGAGCGGGCGGGAATGGCTATCGAAGGGGCGATGATAAACCTTCCAAGGCACCCTTCCCAACTATACGAAGCGTTCTTCGAAGGCATCGTGCTGTGGCTGATCATGTGGTTCATCGTCAGGCTGCGCAGTCCTTTCAAGGGCTTCGCGATCGGCGCTTACATCACGGGCTTCGGACTAGTGCGCTTCTTCATCGAATATTTCAGGGAACCGGACGCCGACCTGGGGTACATCATCAAGCTAGGCGACCCTGACGCGTCGATCCACCTTTTTTCGACGCCGTTCAATTTCTCCATGGGGCAGATTCTTTGCTTCCTGATGATAGTAGGCGGGCTCGGATTCATCGCCATCCGTGGCTCGATGACCAGGAAGCAAGCGTCCCTGCTCGCGGCTGCCTCGGCGGAACGCGTTAAAATCCAGAGCGCGAAGAAGAAACTCCGCAGGAAGTAATGCTAGTCGTCGCCGAAACAGGTACCTACGAGCCTGGCGGTGTCTATCATGTGGTGGTCGGCGGGTATCGTCTTGGTGCGGTCGGCGACCTCGGACAGCGGTATCGAAGAGACGCAGGCGTCCTTCATGCAGACCATTCTGCCGAACCTGCCGCGGGACATCAGCTCGGCCGCCGCCGTGCCGAACGCCGTCGCCAGTACCCTGTCGTACGGGCTGGGCGTTCCTCCCCGTTGCAGGTAGCCGAGCACCGTCACGCGCGTTTCCATACCGGTCACCGACTGGATCTCGGCTGCCACCCGGTACCCGATGCTGGGATAGGTCATTTTTTCCCGCAGGCGTTTGCGCTCCTTCTTCGGGATGGCGGCTTCCTCTTTCGACATTGCGCCCTCCGCCACTACAACGATTGAAAACTGCTTGCCTTCTGCCCTGCGCCGCTCGATGTTCCGCGCGACCGAAGCCGCGTCGTACGGAATTTCGGGGATGAGTATGATATCGCCGCCGCCGGCTATTCCCGCGTACAGGGCTAGCCAGCCGGCCTTATGCCCCATGAGTTCTATCACCATCACCCGGTTGTGCGAGTGGGCGGTCGAATGAAGCCGGTCTATCGACTCGGTCGCTATGTCGACCGCAGAGTGGAAGCCGAAGGTCACATCGGTTCCCCATATGTCGTTGTCGATTGTCTTGGGAAGGCCGATTACGTTCAAGCCTTCCTTCGAGAGCAGGTGGGCAGTCGTATTCGTGCCGTTGCCGCCGAGCACGACGAGGGCGTCCAGCCGCAGGCGGGCAACGTTGTCCTTGATCGCCTCCGGCTTGTCCATGCCGACTTCCGCGTCCGAGATGGCGCCGTCATCGCGGCCCTTGAACGGCTTCTCGCGCGACGAACCGAGGATGGTCCCGCCGCGGGTCAGGATCCCGGAGAAGTCGTCCGGGGACAACTCCCGGGCGTCGCCATCGATGAGCCCGCGGTAGCCGTTTGATATCCCGACGATTTCCATGCCAAACACGCCGGACGCCGCCTTGGCTACGCCGCGGATGGCGGCATTCAAGCCGGGGCAATCGCCGCCGCTCGTCAAAATACCGAATCGCTTGATTGCGCTCGCGGACATACCTGCCTCCTGGTCGTCAATATCTTCCCCGCTGGGAGTCCCGGGGATCAGCCTCGGTTGAAGAACCCTGACTTGCCTCCGAAGCGTTGTATCCTGCCTGAGTCCCTGGTAGCCTCGTCGAGCGATCTGGCGAGCTGCCTGGCCAATAATTCGGGCTGGGAGGATTCATCGCGGAAGGCGATGAACCGCACCTTCCCCTGCGCGCTCGCCAGCATGCCTTCGGCAAGTCCCATCATCGCGTTTTCAGCCACAGCTCCGAGCGGTCCCCGCTCATAGTGCACGATCACGAGCACTATGGTGCCGCCGTTTTTCTCGCCGAAACGCCGCGCGGTCTCGCGTACGAGCTCGACGTGCCCGGCAGCCCAGGTGAGAGCCGAAGCCTCTATCTCCCTCGGGCTCAGTTCCGCCACCGGCCTTGAATCGCCGGGAGGATCGACGAACACCACGAGTTCGTCGAGCGATCCGCCCAAGGCTGTTTCCGCCTCGACTATCGCGGCCCTCGCCGAGGCGAACGACATAGGATTCCACGGTATTGGCGGAAGCGATCCGCCTACTCCGGACTCGTCCGCCGGAGCGGCGAGCTGCTCGCGGCCGGGCTCGACCACGGCGAGCTCCGCGACGGAACGGCCGGACGCGACGGCCTCCGCGATGAAGGCAGCGACCCTTGGAGACCCGGCCGGTACGGCCAACGTTGTCTTTTTCACTGTCGCAGTGTACTATGCCGCCGGACGGGGCGCAAGTTGACACGCACGGGGCGCCCCACGGACGGAGCACCAATGAAGCTTGCGCTTTGCCAGATAGACGCTGTCGTCGGGGATTTCCCGGGAAACTCGTCCAGGATCCTGGACGCGATCCAAAAAGCCCTCGCCTCGTCGCCGGAACTTATAGTTTTCCCCGAGATGGCTCTCGGCGGCTACCCTCCTATGGACCTTCTCGACCAACCCAGCTTCGCCGAACTCGAAGAAGCGGCCTTCAGGCGCTTGCAGCGGGAACTCCCCCGCGGGGTGGCGGTGGCGATCGGGCATATCGGCAGGAACCAGGGCGGCCTGGGCCGTTCTCTGACCAATTCGCTCTCGGTGATCCTGGACGGGGCGGTCGTTTTCACCCAGGCCAAGAGTCTGCTCCCCACCTACGACGTCTTCGACGAAGCCAGGTACTTCGAACCGGCCAGAACGCGCCGCGTCTGGGAATACCACGGGCAGCTCGTCGGCTTCGCGATATGCGAGGACCTGTGGCGGGAAACCGTTCCCGTTCCTGGCATGCGCTATCCCGTCGATCCGCCGAGGGAACTGCTGGACGCGGGAGCCAGCCTCATAATCGTGCCCTCCTCGTCGCCTTACCAGATGGACAAGCTCGCCCTGCGCATCGGCCTCTGCGCCGATCTCGCGACGTCGGGATCGGTTCCCGTCGCGTACTGCAACATGGCCGGCGCCAACGACTCGCTCGTGTTCGACGGCAGGTCGTTCCTCGTCGACAGGAAGGGCGCCCTTGTCGCGCTCGGCAGCTTCGGCGAGGGCATCCTCGTCGTCGACACCGAAACCCGGGCCGCCCAGTCAGGTCCAAAACCCGTCCTGCCCGATCGCTGGGACGAGGCGGAACGATCGCTCGTCGAAGGCATCCGCGGGTACATGAAAAAATGCGGGTTTAAAAAGACGCATCTCGGTCTTTCGGGCGGCATCGACTCGGCCTTGGTCGCGGTTCTCGCGTCGAAGGCGATAGGCCCGGAAAATCTCACTTGCGTCTCTATGCCTTCGCGTTTCTCGTCAGCGGGCTCGATCGACGACAGCGTCGAGCTATGCCGCCAGCTCGGATGCCGCCTTGAGACAGTACCGATCGAGGGCCCGTTTTCAAGCTTTCTGTCGACGCTCGAACCGCATTTTGCCGGCACTCCGTTCGGCCTCACCGAAGAGAACCTGCAGGCGCGCATACGCGGCGACATCCTTATGGCCTGGTCGAACAAATTCGACTCGATGCTGCTGACCACCGGCAACAAGAGCGAGCTCGCCGTCGGCTATTGCACGCTGTACGGCGACATGTGCGGGGCGCTCGACCCGATAGGCGACCTCCTCAAGACCGAGGTGTTCGCCTTGTGCAGGCGCATTCACGACAGGGACGGCATCATCCCGCTGGCGATCATCGACAAGCCGCCTTCCGCCGAATTACGACCCAACCAGCTCGACCAGGACAGCCTGCCGCCCTACGCCACGCTCGACGAGGTGCTGGAGTTGTACATAGAGAAGGATCTGTCGGCGGACGAGATAATCAGCCGCGGCTACGATGACGCGCTCGTAAGGCGCATCGTCTCGATGACGGCGCGGGCCGAATTCAAGCGCAGGCAAGCCGCCCCGGTCATCAAGGTATCGCCGCGCGCGTTCGGGATGGGCAGACGCATGCCGATAGCGCGCGCCGTCCACGAAACCGCGATTAGATGAGGGGACGGGCGGCGGTCTTCATCCCGGTCCTGGCCTTCGCGGCGTGCGTACGGACGGAAACGAGCACTGCAGCCATCCCCGCACCGCATCCTGAACCCCTGGTATCCGCGCCCGCTCCGGACCCCGTTGAGAAAAGCTTCACTTTGCTCGCCTGCGGCGACATACTGCTGTCGCGTACCCCCGGCAAGCGCGCGGCGGAGAACGGTTACCGGTTCCTGTTCGCGGGCGTCCGGGACCTGGTGTCGGAAGCCGACATCTCTTTCGCCAACCTGGAAACCCCTGCATCGTATCTCGGATCGCCCTACCCCGGGAAACCGCCCAACGTCACCTTCAGGGCCGACCCCGCGACCTTGTTCGGTCTGGCCTGGGCAGGATTCGACGTGGTTTCGTTGGCGAACAACCACATGAACGACTACGGGGCGCGCGCAATCGGGGAAACCCTCGATTTCCTCGACCTGCTGGGTATCGCCCGGAGCGGCGCCGGACGCGACCTCGAGGAAGCCCGAACTCCGGCGATACTCGAGCGTGACGGAGTCCGGTTTGCCTTCCTCGCGTACGTCGAGCCTATCTGGTCGGTCAGGGGCGCGTACAGCATAGTTGCCTTCAATAGCTTGACGCGCGCTGAAACAAAGCATCACGGGCCCATACCGCGAAGCTCCGGACCGGAAAATCCATCAGGAACAACGGGTGTCGCCCTGGCGGTGATGGAAGATGTCATCGCCGACATCCGCTCGCTCAGGGAATCGCTGAAACCGGATTACTTGTTCGTATCGGTACACTGGGGCGACGAACACCAGCATGTTCCCAATGCCTTCCAGCGCGCGCTCGGCAGGGCCGCGATAGACGCCGGCGCAAGCGCGGTGCTCGGGCACCATCCGCACGTTTTGCAGACGCTGGAACGGTACGGCGGCGGTTTCATAGCGTATTCCCTGGGCAACTTCGTGTTCGACATGGCTTCCACCCGGACGTATGAAAGCATGGCGTTGCGCCTGCACCTCTCCAACGGAAAGATCACGCATGTCGACATCATACCGATCAGCATACCGCGGGGAACCTATGCCCCCGAGCTTTCTTCAAAAAAAGCATCGAGGGAACGTCTGGCCGACATCGCGCGCTGGTCACCCGGGCTTGGCGACTCGCTCAGAATCGAAGGTTCGAACGCCAGCTTGTTTTTTTGATATTTCTTGTTATCAGATACCTTTGATGGTATAATAGAACGTGGGAAGAAGTATGCGTACCCTCAGATCGACGATAGCCATCGCCAGTATCCTCATCGCGTTGACCGCATTTTCATGCGACATGGGAAGCTCCCTGTTCACCGATGAGGAAATCGACGGCATGTACGAGATCAAGGTGACGCAAGACGGGACCAACCTCGCCAACGGTTCTGCCGTCTCTTCGCTCAAGGCATTCGATATTTCGGTGGTGTCGATCGACGGCGCTCCGGCTCCATCATCGATGACAATACACCTTTCGCGGGCAGACGGCGAGGAAATAGCCGTATTGTCCTTCGTTTCCGGAGCCGCACCCCGGAATGACGAAATCCCGGTGGCCGATTTTGCCAGGGGAATTCCTGAGTTCATGATGCCCGCAGGGCTGGGTGAAGGTTACTACGTAGTCACGACCACCCTCAGGGACAGCGCAGGCTCGGATCTTACGAGCTCGAGCGTGGTAGTACTTTCGTTCGATGCGAAGCTGGATCCTCCGGGAATTTCCGTGTACCCGGGCACTGTGGTCAGCGACAGCGTGTCCCTTTTCAAGCTCGAAGGGTCCTTTCCCCCCAAGCTCGACCCATGGATACGCTGGAAAGTGGATGGAACGGTGCTCACCGAAGGATTCCTGCACGACCGGGCCGATCGTCTCGTTTGGACGGCACCCAAGGCTGGCGGCGTGTATGAAGTCAACGCCGAAGTATTTCCGTTCAAACCTCCCGTCGATCATATCGTACCCGCGCTTGTACGGGTGGGAATCCGCTTGCCGGTATCCGCCAAGTCCGGCAAGTTCGACGTGTTGGCAGGCCTCGATTCCTGGTCGATACTATCCTTCGACGGCAACTTCGAAGATCAGGGGCCCAGACCTAGAACGACGGAACCCCATCCTGTAGGGAAACCATTCCTCGATACCTATGCATCCGGATTCGGCTATGCGTTCGGGGATGGTAGTGGCATCGTCTCCGATTCGACGCTCCTCCCCGTCAACGACAAGGACGGCCGCCTGGCTCCATTCACGGCCGTATTCATGCTCGCCATGCCAGCCAATGGGACGGATGCCGGAAACGGACGTTTGCTGACCGCTTATTTGCGGGATGAAAGCGAAGGCCTGGTCATCGGTGTAGCCGGGGGATATCCATATGTCCAGTCCGGCTCGTCCCGGATAACAGCAAGCTCGAAACTCGCCCCGGATCTGGCGAGGCTCGCCGTCCAGGTTACACCGTCAGGAACCGGCGCGGCAGTCGTTTTCCATATCAATGAAATCGCCGCGGGTGGCGGCGTGGTTTCATCGAGCGCGGTCAAGAACGCGACGGCCGACTGCGTCATAGCGGGCGCTGGCGGCTACCCCGCGGTTTACGATGAGGCAAGGATCCTGCGAGGTCCGTATCCGGCTTACTTGATAGGCCAGCGAGCCGAAAAAGGCGCAAACGTCGTGGCGGCGACCGGTTTCGAAAACGGAATGCTCGCCGACGGATTCCAGACAGTCGGTGACGGGGCCGTGGCAGGGAATGGTAGCCTGTCGCTGACATCATCCTCAAGCTTGGCCATCGGAACGCCGGGTTTGCCGTCGGGCGGTTCATCGCTTTCATTCGAACTGCTCGCGGGAACCGCTACAGTCTCGCTCAGTCTCGAGGATGGCCAGATGCTGGTCATCGATTCCAACGGGGTGATCTTGTCAGGCACGGAGGATGAGCGATCAAGGATCGACCTCGGCGGCACCGCAAGGATCACGTGCGCCGCCAGGATGAGCGACAAGGGCTTCGAACTGTTCGGCGCAAACGGCGATGCAATCGTACTACGAGTTCGCCCGGCTGCCGATGCGCGTTGGATAATTTCAGCCGCGCCGGGGTACACGGCTGAAATTACCAAGGTGCTGGCCACCACTTTCGAGCTTCCGCTTGCCGGATCATCTGAAGATAGTCCACAAGAAAACCCAATGCCGATCACGCGACTACCCTCTGAAACAGCCGAGATGCTGTGATTCAGCTGTCAACCGCGCTTGACAGCGAACCCGATGCTTGATTTTCTTCATGCATTGTAGAAAATTATAGGCCTGTTGGTTTTAACGCGCGTAACGCGCTATATTCATGATCCGAAATGATGGGAAGGTAGTCATGAGCGTATATCGATTGATCGCAGTCGCCTGCGTCGGCCTGCTCGTATCTTGTGTCAGCGCTCCTCCGCCGGCTGAACCGAAGCCGGCAACAAGCGGACAGACCCAACCCACCGCAACGACAACCGGCACAAGCGAAGCCGGCAAGGACAGAGCCATCGCGTTGGTACAGGGCGGATCCCCGGCGCCTGGCGCTCCGACTACGCCAGCCGGCAGCGAACCTGCCGCTTCACCCGCGTCGTCCAGCGCCGCTTCCACGGACGTCCCCCCCCCAGCTCCTGGCGTCATGACCGCCGAAGAAGTGACTTTCCTCAACAATTATCTGGCCAGACTGCAATACATGGTGTATTACGACGAAACAGCCGGCATCGCGCCGCAATTTGCAAAGGCGGCCGTCAATCAGGCAAACCGATTCCTTATTGAAAAACTTGGGCTTTCGGTAATTGATTTCGACCAGATTGAGAAGAACAAGAAGGACCAGCAGGCTGCCTACCAGTCCGAGACCGGCGGCTCGATCGACCTGATACAGTTCTTGGCCCAGAAATACAACGCGGACGTCTACGTCGAGATATCCTTTACATCCACGCCTTCAGCCTCCGGCGGCAAGTTCTACGCGACCGCCCAAGGTTCGATGAAAATCTTCGATACATCGACGGCACAGCTCCTCGGCTCGGTCGCATTCCAGAGTCCGCAAGTGATGAGTACGACATCGCAGGATTCGGCGGTAAACAATGCCGTCGCAGCTTCGGTATGGAGCGCGATGCCCAAGATGACGGACCAGACCAAGATGCTGGTCAAGAACTCCATGTCCCGCGGCGTGCGGTACGAGGTTCTCATCCAGAACACGCCCGATTCCCGCCAAGTCAGCAACTTGCGGCGTGGACTCGCCAGGGTTGTCCGGGAAGTCGAACAGATATCATACTCGCCGGCCGAAACAAAACTCGCGCTGTATACATTCAAGAGCAGGGACAAGCTCGAAGATGCCGTGTATGAAGCGGCGGACAAGGCAGGACTACTGGACATCTATCTGGTGTATAGCCGCGGCAAGGCATTCACCTTCAACAGCGGATTGTAGCGATTCGGTTTGTGGTTTCAGCGGTCATTCGGGAGTAATTCCCTTTGACATATATTCAGCATGGGGGCAGGTTGCCAAGCGCGGCTCCCCTTATCATCGAAA
>CAZKJA010000001.1:37146-41031 GCA_964552925.1 uncultured Treponemataceae bacterium | reverse complement strand
CCGCCACAAGCGGGTTGAGGGTCGCAACCGGCGCCGCGGCAAACGATACCAGGATTGTGAGCGGATGCGCCAGGCACAGCAGCGACCCGACCGCGGCGAGCGTCCCGTTGAGCGCCACCCAGCGGAGCAGCAGCTTGAGACTCGCCTCGGCGCCCGATGTAAAGAAGCCGGCGCCGATCAGTCCGACTATCAGCGCCGGGATCAGCCAACCGGCCGAGCGGGCCAGAATTCCGGGCGGCGGCACCTTGTCCAGGTCGGAGACATCGGTACTGGCGGTTCCCGCGGCCAGCTTGCCCAGCCACGTTTCGACGCCGCCGGCGTGTCCAGCCCCTATCACGGCGACAAGCTTGTTTCCCGGAGTCGCCCAGATCTTCGCGGCGATGTACCGATCCCGCTCGTCGATGAGCACTTCCTTGACGCTCGGCAGGTAGGCCGACAATTCCCCCATCATCTCGTCCAGCTCGGATCGGACCTTGAGGCGTTCTATCTCGGCGGCATCAGGTTTTTCGGAGGAGAAAGCCGCCGCAAGCAACTGGGCGAGCAGCTTCGACTTGTTCCACAGGTTCGACTTGCCCCAGGCTCGACGGAGCGTCGTCTGCACATCCCTGTCGCAGAAGGTGTACGGGATCCCCGCGGCCTCGGCGGCCCGGATCGCCGCTACCATCTCGCCGCCAGGCTTGACGCCGGAGTCCGCCCCCATCCTGCGCTGGAACGCGGAAAGGGCCAGGTTGGCCATCAGCAGGAAGGCCTTCCCTTCCTTGATGATCTTTACGATATCGGTCTTCTCCCAGGCATCGGGAGAGTTCATCGAGCGCCAGCGCGCCTCGTCGAGTTCCACGCACACGGCGTCGGGCGCTTCCGCGGCCACAACGGCGACGACCTCGTCGACGGAGCCCTGCGAAACATGCGCGGTCCCGACGAGTACGATGCGCCGCCCTGACAATTCTATCACATTCACAGTATCTGACATGGATTCTCCATCTTGGATTTAGTAACGGGCCGCTTTCTAGCGGGCCGCGGGCAACCGCGCGATGTCGGCCTCGGCCATCCTCTGCTCGATGGTGCCTTCCCGATTCTCGTCGATCGACATGCGGATGTACGTTGCTCCCAGATCCGCCTTGCCCCGGGCCACCCAGTATGCCCCAAGATAGAAAAGCATTCCAGCCTTCACATCCTTGCTCTTTTCGGCGTTTATGCGCAATTCAAGCTCGGTGCTCATGTCGTTCTGGTCGTACAGCAAGCGGAGAGCCAGCCACTGCGTGGGATTCTTTTCCTTGTCGATCATCGACATCTTCTTGCCGGCGTATTCCCTTGAAGCCTTTGCTTCGCCCGCCCGGAGGAGCGACAAGGCGGCCGCGACATAGTATTCGCCATGGAACTTGGTATAACCCGCCGCCGTGTCGAACGCGGTGAACGAATCCCTCCATCGCCCCAGCCGGTACGCGAGCACGCCCATCGACTCGAACGAGTACCAGTAATCGGGATACAGCGCCGTGGCTTTAGAGTAATCGGCGAAGGCCAGTTCATCGTCGCCCCGGTCCTCATACACGGAGGCCCGGTACACGTATGGAAGAAAGTAATCGGGCCCGAGTTCTATCGACTTGGAGAAATCCGCCAAAGCCTGCGGTTTCCGCCCCGTGTCCATGTACAGCCTGCCGCGTTCGACGTAATTCCAGGCCGATCCGGGGGCGAGTGCCACGGCCTTGTCCAGGTCGACCTCGCAGTCGGCGTAGCGTCCCAAATCGTACAGAACCCTGCTCCTGTCCAGGTAGGCGAGAGGATTGCCGGGAGCCGCCGCGACCGCCTTGTCGAGGGTCTCGAGGGCGCCTTTCGTATCGTCGCGCCTGAACTGGACGCGAGCCTTGCCTATCAGAGCCTCTACATGCGATGGATCCACCGACAAGGCCGCGGCGTAGGATTGTTCGGCCTTGCTGTAATTTTTCCCCTCGTAATGTATATCCCCGATGGCAGCCTGGGCATCGGCGTTGCCCGGATCCTTGGCGACGACAGCCTCCATCATCCCGCGATGCCCCTTGGCGTCGCCGGCGAAGCGCAGGAGCTCGCCCAAGGCATACATCGCGTCGACATTGTCCGGATACGCCTTGAGTTCGGCTTCAAGCACGGCTTTGGCTTCATCGAGGCTTCCCATCGACAGCAGTACGGAAGCCCTGAGCACCGGGTAGGAACGGTTGCCAGGCTTGCGATTGATCAAGGTTTCAAGCCTGCTCGCGGCCGTGGCCAGATCGCCGGACTCGATGGCCCGGTTGATCGCGTCAAGCTCCATCCGCTCTTTTTCGGCCTCGGTCAGGGGCGTCGGGACCGGCTCGGCGCTCGCGCCTGGTTTCCCGCCGCTTGCGGGCGCGGGGACGCTCGAGCAGGCGGCCACCAGGACGGCGGACGCCACGATTACGATGGCGAAGGCCGCCGTGAAATTTCTCATGCTTTTCTCCGGTCGGAAGCTCGACTTCGGCCGATATGGTAGCCGGTTTTACCACTATTGACAAGCTGAAGGCTCCCTGGAAACCGGCCGCAGTTGATATGCTGCAATGAAACGTATATAGTCAGTAAGCAATGAAATACAACACGTTCGGCAGGGCAGTGACGGCAATCCTCGCATATCTGGCCGTATTCATCGTCCTGGTTGCGATACAATTTCCCGCGGCGGGGCCGATTTCCGCGGCTGTAAAGGGCGTCACGTTCAAGGGCCTGCCTTCCGCCGACGGAAAGGGCATCCGTTCCGCGGAACTCAGCGCGGCCGGCATACGCATCCTTTTCTCCGAACGCGTCCCGCTGACGCTTACCGATCCGTCGGGAGTCGAGCATGCGGCGGTCCCGGTTGCCTATGAAACCCTCGCCACCGGTTTTGCCATCCGTTTCGACGATGGATCTCTCGTGCGGGCCGGCTCAGGCGCCGAAGGCTCGGTAACCTGGGCTATCATCCCGAAGAAACCCGCCTCGAATGCTGCCATGCGCTACGAACTCGTGTACGGCGCCTCTCTGCTCGCCCCGGGAGACGACGGCAGCCTTCGGCTGTCGGTAGGCGAGACAACATACAGGATAGCCGGCCTGTCCTCGGGCAAGTCGGCCCGGTCCTTCTCCGTCTCCGCGGTCAAAGGCACGATGAAACCGATAGTCGCGGCGCCGGAAGCGGTCGGCGCGCCGGCATCGCCCACGCAATTCATCGCCCAGGCGCCGATGGACCCGGCCGCGTGGGCAAGGGAAATGTCGACATGGAGGGACAAGGCCTGGTCCGGTCTCTCCGGGACGGCCTTCAACGCGGGCGATGCAACCTGGGCCCGGGGAGCCGGGTCCCCGCCCGCCTTCAGCGAGGAAGCCTTTATCGCGTACATGGCCGAAGCGCTGAGGCGCGGGAATGTCGAAGCCGCGGCGGCGCTCGTCCCCGTCGTCCGTTCCAGGCACGCGGATGCCGTCACATGGAAAAGCGTCCCCCTTGCGGGCAGGAGCACGACGGCGATGGTCGATTTCGAGAAAAGGAACCTGACCGAGGTTAAAACCGCCGAGCGGCTCGTCCAGACCCGCTCGAGCGACCTGTTCTACCAACGCGGGGTCGTGCCGCTCCTCTTCGACAGGGCACCGTACTCGCTCGCGCAGGAGGCGATGACTTTCGCCAGGACGCTCGACTTCTCCAAGTCAAGCGCGGCGCAGGCGACCATCCTCATCGAATCCTGGCTCGACGCGCGCAACTACCTTTCCGACGACCAGAATCCTTTCGCGAAGGCGTACGAACTCGTCGACAAGGCTATGACCCCGATGATCCGCAAGGTCGAGGGTTCATTCCATCTACAAACCGGATCCGACGGGCTTTGCGATACGAGGATCGGGCTCCAGGCGGGCAAGGCGCTCATACGCCTCGCCGAATCCCTC
>CAZKJA010000001.1:0-37136 GCA_964552925.1 uncultured Treponemataceae bacterium | reverse complement strand
ATCTACGCCGGCATAGGGCAGAGCCTCGTGACGAGCCTGCTCAAGCTGGCCGGCGAGGACGGTTCAGTGCCCGCCAGCGTGACAGTAACCGGCAATACTGTCGTGCGTTCACAGGACCTGCTGCCCGCTGCCGCGATCTACGAAATAGTCGGCGATTCTCCTTATTACCCGCACGCGATAAGTTTCTACAAGACGCTCGGCCCCGGCTCCTGGGCCTGGACCTCCGCCCCGGGCATCGCCTTGGAATCCAGCCCCGAAAAAACTGTCTACTCGATGGATTGGCCCGTCGGCGCATCGCACTATTTGGTGTTGTACGGCGTCAAGCCATTCACAAGGATCCAGCTGTACGGCTTGGATTACAACATGGACGCGAGTTTCGAGAACTACAACGCTTCCGGATACTTCTACAAGCGGGCGGCAGGCGCGATGTATCTCAAGATGAGGCACAAGTCGCGCACCGAGGATATCAAGCTGTACTATTGACGGACGGGAAGTGGGGATATATGGGCCCAGAGGAAAAAGTCGATATACATCCTCTCGCGGAAGAGTACGAAAAACAGATTTTCGATCTCAAGCAGTTGTTCGAGATATCGAAAAGCCTCAACTCGACACTCGATTACAACATCCTCATAGAATCCATACTGTACACTATCATGGGACAGATGAAGGTGCTCAAGGCGGCGCTCTACGCAAAGAAAGGCATCGACTCAACCCGATTCAACCTGCACAGGAATTACAAAGGCTTCGAGATAGAGCACGAGCTGGACTACAGCATCGCGGAAGATGCGCAGGCGATGCGATTATTCGCGAGGGAGACGCGTTGCTGGACCTTGACGGAACTCCGTCGGCGGCTGGGAAACCTCGAAGGGCTTGAATCGCTGGAATCGCTGGATCCCTGCCTGGTCGTGCCTCTAAAGGCCAAGGGAGTGGTCAACGGCCTTATAATCCTTGGCGAGCAGATTGAAGCGAATGAGTTCACGGCGTACGAAAAGGAATACCTGTTCGACATAGCGATACTCGCCTCGATCGCGATAAACAATGCCTTCCTGTTCGAGATGACGACTACCGACATGATGACGAAGCTCCGCCTCAAGCACTATTTCTACACGGCGCTCATAGACAAGATGGAAGAGAGCGCTTTCTCCGGGAAGCCATTGTCGGTGATAATGTGCGATATCGACTTTTTCAAGAAATTCAACGACACCTACGGTCACAGTTGCGGTGACGAAGTACTCAAGCGGGTGGCCAAGCTTATCCAGAACCAGATACGGTCGGTCGACGTTGCAGCCCGCTACGGAGGCGAGGAATTCTGCACTTTGATGCCCGATACCGACCTTCGATCCGCCATGCGGGTCGCGGAACGCATACGGCAAAGCATCGAGTCCACGGTATTCGAGTATGAAGCTCAGTCCATGCACATCACGATATCGCTGGGCGTAGCGGTCTATGACCAAAACCGCGATATGTCGGCCAAGGCCGTCATCGACAGGGCCGACAAGGCGCTCTACCAGTCGAAGCAGAACGGCAGGAACAAAACCACGGCGGCGCACTGATGGCCAAGGCAGAATTGCTGTGCGCCGACGGGAAGCGGACTAGTCTGGACGTCTCGCCGGCCTTCACCATCCTCGTCGCTGCCCAGCGCGCTGGAGCGGCGCTTCGCCACGACTGCGGGGGCAAGGCGCTGTGCGGTACCTGCCGCGTGCGCGTCATTTCGGGGAAGCTGAGCCCGGTCACGGAACGCGAGCGCCTGAGGCTGGATGCCGTCGGAGCCGGTCCCGGCGTACGCCTGGCGTGCCAGGCCAGGGCGGGGACGGACCTATCCCTCGAGGCCATCCTGAGCCTGGCCGGAACGGGGCAAGCATGATAGACAGCAAGGATACGCAGTGGTGGCGCAAGGCGGTGTTCTACCAAGTCTACCCGCGCAGCTTCCAGGATTCCAACGGCGACGGCGTAGGCGACCTGCCCGGCATCACCGCACGCATCGACTATTTCCGCGACCTCGGCGTCGACGCGCTATGGATAAGCCCGTTTTTCAGAAGTCCGATGAAGGACTTCGGGTACGACATAAGCGATTACCTCGACGTTGACCCGATGTTCGGGACGATGGCAAATTTCAAGGACTTGCTGTCCGCCGCGCACGAACGGGGCCTGCGCATAGTCATCGACCTGGTTGTCAACCACTCGTCTGACGAGCACCCATGGTTCAAGGCGGCCAGCTCGTCCAGGGACGACCCGAAGCACGACTGGTACATATGGCGGCCGATACGCGGCAGGCGCCCTCCGAACAACTGGATAAGCCTTTTCGAGCAGCGCTCCGCCTGGTACCCCAACGAGGCTACCGGCGAGTGGTACCTGGCGACATTCACGCGCAACCAGCCGGAATTCAACTGGCGCAACCCCGGTCTCAGGCAGGCGGTATTCGACACGGCGAGGTTCTGGCTTGACCTCGGCGCCGACGGGTTCCGGATGGACGTGGCTACCGCGTATTTCAAGGACGAGGAGTTCCGCTCCAACCCGAGGAGCTTGCGGCCGGTGCCGGACCTTTTCCAGCGTCACGTCTACGACCGCAACAGGCCGGAGGTGCACGGCGTCTTCAAGGAGTTCCGCGCGTTGGCCGACTCGTACGGCGACCGCGTGCTCATAGGCGAGACCCACGGCATCGACCCGGCGCTTGCCGCCTCCTGCCACGGCCACGACAACGACGAATTGCACATGGCCTTCAACTTCGACTTCCTGTTCCGGCCATGGGGCTCGAAATCCTTCCAACTGGGTGCTGAACGATGGTACAGATTCCTGCCCGAGGGAGCCTGGCCCAACTTCACTCTCTCCAACCACGACCAGCGCAGGCATTACGGCCGCTACGGCCGGGGAGCAGCCGCGGAGCGCCGCGCCAGGCTCGCCGCGGCAATGCTCCTGTGCCTGCGCGGCACGCCGTTCCTCTACTACGGCGAGGAACTCGGCATGCGGAACGGACGCGTGCCCCGCTCCCGGCTGCGCGACCCGCTTGGGCTGTCGACATGGCCCCTTCCCTTCGGCAGGGATCCGGAACGCACGCCAATGCAATGGGACGGATCCGCCAACGCCGGCTTCAGCGAAACCGAACCATGGCTGCCGGTCAACCCGGATTACCGGTACAAGAATGTAGCCGCGCAGAAGGCCGATCCGCTTTCCCTGTGGAACTGGTACGCCTCGCTCCTGCGCCTGCGGAAGGAACAGCCGGCCCTGATCACCGGCAATCTGTCATGGCTGGAGTCTCCCCCGGGCGTGATGGCATGGCGGCGGCGGCTCGATGAGGGCGGCGCCACGATAGGCGGCGACGTGTCGGTGTACCTTAACTTCTCCGCCCGCGCCGCGAACATCCAGGTCCGGGCCGGCACCATCCTCGCGGGCGACGCCGGTACCGCCGGCACGACACTCGAGGCGGGATCCTTTACGCTGGCCGCGAATGGGATCATCATCATCGCGGAGAACCGGGCTACGATACCATTTGCCGAGTCGTCCCTCTAACCGTATAATGAGGGTGACGGACAGTAGCCGTATTCCATCCACAAGGAGCCGAAATTGGCCGATCTAAGCGTGTCGTTTCTCGGGTTGACCCTTAAGAACCCGATCATATTGGCGTCGTCGGGACTCAGTTCGAACGCCTCGGGGGTCAAACGCGCCGCCGAAGCCGGAGCCGGCGCCATAGTCCTCAAGTCGCTCTTCGAGGAACAGCTCAGGGCCGAACTGTCCCCGGTTTCCGAGCAGATGGAAATGCATCCGGAATCCGACGCATTCCTCGCCGGCATGGGTATGAACGAGGGCTCCAACGAGTATCTCGAATTGATCCGCGATGCGCGCGCGGCTACCGATGTGCCTATCATCGCAAGCGTCAACTGCTCCGGGGACTCCGCGTGGACCGAGTACGCAGTCAGGATGGAAGGCGCGGGCGCGAGCGCCCTCGAACTCAACCTTGGGGTTGTGCCCTCAAACCCCGCATTGGCCCCGGCCGCGATCGAGGACAGGCTCGTCGCGCTTGTCGCCTCGGTCCGCGGGTCCGTGAAGATCCCGCTGTGCGCCAAGATAGGCTCCTCATACACGAACGTCGGCAACCTGGCTTCCCGACTCGCGAAAGCAGGCGCCGGAGCCCTGACCCTGTTCAACCGTTTCTACCGCATGGACGTGGACCTCGACTCGATGACGATGGCCGCGGGTCCGACGCGGAGCAGTCCCGAAGCGTACCACGAAAGCCTCCGCTGGATAGCGATGCTCGAAGGACGCGTCGGCGCGGAACTGTGCGCATCCGGCGGCGTCTACGACGGCGCGACCGCCCTCAGGCTGATGGCGGTCGGCGCCAGCACTGTACAATTGTGCTCGGCGGTCTACGCCAAGGGTTACGGCGCCATCGGGACGGTGGTAGGCGAGATGAACGCGTGGATGGACTCGCATGGCGTCAAGCGCCTCACAGACCTGCGCGGACGCCTGGCAAGGCGCAACTCCGAGCACCCCGAACTGTACGGCCGGCTGCACTACATCAAGGCGCTGACCGGTCAGTCGTGAATGTAAGGATCACCCCGTCGCGGGTCAGGCCCGGCCTGTAGCTGACCTTGGCCGCGAGCTTGCGGCACATTTTCAGGCCGAGGCCGTGCCACCGCTTGTCGCGCTTGTCGAAGCGCGGTTCGACATCCGGTTCGCTATCCAGTTTGGCGGCGAACCTGGCAAAACGTTCGTGCGACTCGACGAGCAACACGAGGGTCAACCCGGAAGCCCGCTTCCTCACCCACGCCATCACACCGGAAGGCCCGGTTTCGCCGTGGGTCAGCAGGTTGTCTAATATCTCGTCGCCGGCGATTATCATGGCGCAGGTCTCAGTAGTCGAGAGGAACGGGAGCGAGCGCACGAAGGCGTCGTATCGGTCGAAGGCGTCCGGCCCAGGCTGTATGCATATCTCCGCCTTGGCAAGATGGGTCGGAGATACGGTTTTTGCCATCGGTTTGCCTATGCCAGGCTAGGCCGGCAGATCCTTGGCCGAGGAAACGGTGGGGAACCTGTCGGCGAAGCCGGTCGATTCCATCGCGAGACGCGCAATTTCCGAAGGCGCGATGAAGCAGAAGCGCTTGCCCACCGCCTCCGCGTCCTCGAGCGCGGCCAGCATCACGCCTATTCCGGCGCTTGTCATCGAATTGACGCCCGACAGGTCCACCGCGATATCGACGCGTCCCGCGTGGCTCTGCATCTTCTCCTGCAGTTCGTTGTACGTATAGCTGTTGATCGGCCCGTGCACGGAGAGCACGGTCCATGCGCCTGAAATCGAAGCCTCCACGCTGATGCCGGTCATTTTTTCCCCTCTCCCGAAGATCGGCCGTTCCAGTCGATCGTGACAACCGTAATATCGTCATCGAGTTTGCCGCCGGCGAACGAGCCCGCCGACCTGACTATGGCATCGACAGTTTCCGCCGGCGAGGCGCCCTTGTTTTCGCCGATGACGCGCGCGAGGCGTTCCTTGCCGTAGCGCTCGCCGCGGACGCTCTCGGCTTCGAGTATGCCGTCCGTGCTGATCACCACCCGCGAACCTGGTGGAAGGACGAGTTTGCGCGTCTTCAGATACGGTTCCACGTCGCGCACGAAACCCAGCATCTTGCCTTCGCCTTGGGCCTCCATCACCGAATCGAGCCCGGGCGAACGGAAGTACATGGCGGGGATGCCGCAATTGATGAAGTACATGGCGCCCTTGTCCAAGGCGAGGAACGCGAATAAGCCGGAGAAGAAGGTACCGCGGGGCAGGCGTTCCTTTATGAACCGGTTGATCCTCGCTACAAGCTTTATGAAATCCTTCTCTTCCTTGAGCAGGGTACGTATCATCGACTTCAGGATTATCATCGACATGCTCGCGTTAAGGCCCTTGCCGGAAATATCGCCGACGACGAAAAACCATCGATGGGCCGAGATGCGGACGGAATCAAAGAGGTCGCCACCGAGGCTGCGCGGCGATTCGCAACGGAATGCTACGTCGGCGCCCGGGTACACGATAGGGTCTATGTGCTTCTGGATCGATCGTACGACCTGGTCGGCGAGTCCTATCTCCTTTTCCACAGTCTGCAGAAGCGACTCGCGCGCGACATGGCGGGCGTAATACGCCACGACGAACAGCTTGCCGTGGATCGCGGCGAAGGTCTCATAATCCACGGCATCGTAGTCCGCCCCGGATTTCCTGGGGCCGAAGGCGAATACACCGACCAGGCGCCTGCCCTCCATGGCCACTATTATGGCTTCCGCGCCCAACGTGTCGAAAAATGCCGCCAAGGGCGCCTTCAACGCTTCCAGCGAGGCGTCGGCCTCGAGTTCCGCGCGGAGGATGACGCTCCTTCCCGCGGAGGCCAAGGCGGACATCAGGGGCGAACCCGCGACGGTTATGACGGTTTCATCGTCGGGATGGACGCGTACGAGGTCGCCCTCCTCATTCTCCGACAATGCCTGGAACCAGGAACAATCGAAGGAAGAGCTCAGGATGGTGTCCAATTCTACCAGTACCGCTTCGCGGCCCGACGACAGGTCAAGGTGGGCTATCGCCGCTTCAAGATCTTCCCGCGCAGCCTCGTTGCGCTCTATTCCCAGCCTGCCGCGCGCGAAACGTTCCGCCCACCTGCCCAAAACGACTAATACGAGGAAGGAGCCGATGATGACAACGGCCGGTGAAATATCGCGGAAAATGTAGACTGTTCCCGTGGCGAGGCTGGCGGGAACGCCAAAGAGCAGCAACACGACGACCCAGGCAAGCAAGCCCTTTGAAAGAGCCAGAACCTGGAAAGTCCGCGTCGACGAAAAAGAGTAGGAAAAAGCCGCCACAACGAACAATCCGTTCAAGGCGGACAGCGGATAAACGGCGCCGAATCCGAGGAGCGGGCTCATGCGCGTGAAAGCAAAGCTCCAGATGGCCCACATACCGAGGCCGATGGAAACCAGAAAAAGTTGCTGGCGGAAAACGCGGTTCCGCATCCGGAATGACCGGACGACGGTAATTACTGCGGCGGCGAGTCCGGAAGCCAATCCGGCAATCGTTATGACAGAGAAGTACCGGCTCTCGAAAATCACGAAGTCAAGCAGTATCCTGCGTACATCCAGCACGAAGATATCGGTCATGCCTATGGCCAGCAAAAGAAGGGGTATGGCGATATCGAGGATGCTAAGTCGTATCGCCTTGGGATACGCCAAAGCCAAGCGGATGAAGAAAAAGTAAGCGATAGCGGCGGAAGCCCCGCCTAACCGGATCAGCATGGTAGCCACGCCGCGTTGGTAACCCGCATAAATGTACCCGCCCGCGATCGCCAACGCGTACACGATGCTCAGGAAGGCGGCCACGCGGAATACCCATACGGAAATCCCTCTCCCCCGCGCACGGAGGGCAAGCGCCACCATGAGGACGACGGCGAGGAAGGTGTAGAGCGTCAGTCCCATAAGCGTCCCACCTTCGCGGCGAGGATCGTTATGTCGTCGCGCAGCTTTCTGTCGGATACGTACGTCTCGCCGAGAGTCGCCAGGCGGTCGACCAGTTCGTCGATGCTTATATCCAGCGCCGCGTCCATCAGGCGCCTGAATTCCAATGATTCATCGAGCACGACACCGGCGGCGTTTTCCAGCTCGGTAAGGCCATCGGTGGACAGCACTATCACGTCGTCGGTTCGCAGCTCAATATCCTCGACCTCGACGGTATCGACCGGCACCAGCCCCACGATGCCGCAATTCGATTCGAGCCGTTTTACTGCCGGGCCTTTGACCGTCCTCGCGACGATGAACTGCTCTGACATCGCCGCGTTCACGTACCGGAAGCGTTTCTGCTTGACATCGACGAGGCCGAGGAACATCACAGTATATTTGTCCTCGAAGCCCATGCCGCGGATCGCCGCGTCGCAGGCCTTGACCAACGCAGCCAGGTCGCTCTTGTCGCTGGAGGCGCGTATAGTATTGATGACTATTCCCATCACCAGCGCGGCGCTGAGCCCCTTGCCCGATACATCGCCCATCACGAGCAGGGTCCTGTCGTCGTCGAGCCTCAGGGCCTCGTAGAAGTCGCCGGACACGTTGACCAAGGGACGCCAGTACGCGGCCAGTGATAGCTTGGGCTGCTCGGGGAGCATCTCCGGCAGGAATGTTTTTTGCGTCTCGGCTATCTGTTGCCATTCCTTGGTGAGCGCGGCTATCTCGAACAGGCGGGAGACCGTAAGCACGCGGTCGAAGAATATCAGGAGCTCGCCATACAGCACGCGGAAGTGGTCCTGGTCGATGTACGGGCAGACGCGGGTGAACACGAAGAAATAATAGCCTTTGCAGAACATGAAGAAACCGCGGGCCCCGGCGTTGCTTACCGTCAGGTTGAGCTTGTCGTCGACAAAGACCATGCCTTCGGACAGTTCGCGGAAATTGCGCTTGAGCACAGGGACGAGTCCCGGGTCGGCGGTCAAGGCCGCCGGGCTCGAATACATGATTTCCCAGGTATTGCTGCGTATCAGAACCGCCGACGCATCGAGCGCGCGCTCGAGCCCGTCGCCTATCGCCGCGACAAACTCCTGCAGTGTGAAGCAGGTCCTGATGCGGTCGATAAAAAGCGCCATTTGCCGCGAAGGCCCCCGGCCAAGCACTACTCCGCGGAGCCATCCGTCAAGCGTGGAAAAGAGCCTGCGCCGGATTGCGAACACTATCATGAAGGCCGCGAGCGCTATCAAGGAAGTCCCTATAAAGCCGACGTTCACGATGGCGACAAGCATGAAGCCTGCATATGCGGCGCCCGACAAAACCCACGATGCGAACGCTACGGCTGTCCTGGCCCTACGGTAATCCAAAGCATCCGCTCCTCACGCGTGCACCGATGATACTGTATGGTGTCACAGCCTGCGGGCGATGTCAATCAAAGTGCGGAATCCGGCATGGAGGCGATACGGAGGGTATGCCTTACTCCGTCCATTTCAGGTAGAACTCGATGGGACTGGACAGTACCATGGCGTCGAGGGCTCGCAGCTCGATTGACGCGCCCGGCTGCTTGCCGCTCCGTACCGCCGCTGTGCCCGACGATTCGATTACGTCGCCGGGCAACGACACGCTCAAGCCGACCGACAGGTCGTCGAGGGAGGAGGCCGCCGTCCGGCCGAGCAGACCGGCGAGCATCGAGCGGTATTCCTCGACAGTGACCGGGTTGTCGTAAAGCGCCGGCGGCTGAAGCGACTCGAGCAGGTCCGGATCCAAACCCGGGAACAGGTCCGCGACCGCGGCCGCGTTTCCCCTGTCTATCCGGACCCGGAGCGAAGCCCATCCGGTTCCCCGCTCGTACCGCACGGCCTCGGCCAGGCGCGCGTCGCCGGCGAGCAGGACCGTCAGGTCGGAGGCGGTAAAAACACCCCGGTAGGATCGCGTCGACGGCGCTGACGATTCCTTCACGGCGAGGCCCCTGCCCCGAGCGGAAGCCTCGATGGCCTTGGCGTCGAACAACGGGATGGACTTGCCCGAAGGGGAACCCGAAGCGCTCCCCGCGAATTGCCTGATCTTGGCGTCGAGGGCGGCGGGCACTTCGACAGAGAGGGTTATGACAGCCGAACGGTCCGGCCGTATGGAAAGATCGATGCCGGCACCGCATGAAGCCGCCATCGCCACGAGTGCACATACAATCGCCGAAGTAAAAAACCGCATCGAACCTCCGCTGCAAAGGGAAGTATATGTATCCCGCCCGAGGATAGACAAGCCAGGACTCCCGCAAGTTACAAACTCGGCGATTCCGGACTATAATAACGCAACCACCTGGCTTCTACGGTGTCGAAAAAGCCCATGCGCCATTGCGCGCTTTATCGATTGATGGAGGTTTCGAAATGTCAGAACGGATGCCTTGGAAATTCCTGGATGAGTACAGGGGCAAGAACTTTAAAGGCACCTGGCCTACCTTGCCGGAACTATTCGCTATCACTGCTTCCCGCCACCCCGATCGCCCATGCTTCACCGTATACGATCCGGACCGCGTAAGCCTAAGCTACTCGCAATCCTTGGCCAAGATAGAACGGCTGGCGGCGTTCCTCGCGGCGCAGGGAATAAAAAATGGCGACAAGGTAGTCGTAACCGGCAAGAACGCGCCGGAATGGGCCGTCGCCTACCTCGCCATAATGTACGCCGGCGCGACTGTCGTCCCCATCGACTACCAGATCCGGAACGACGAGATCGAAAACATAATCCGCGCCTCCGACGCGGTAGCGGAATTCGTCGACGAGGAGAAGTTCGACGCGCTCGACCCCGCCAGGCTCGGCTTGAAGCATCGTTGGTCGCTTTCGAGGAACAAGCCGGGGTACGCCTACGAACTCGAGGCCACCGGTCCCGTTCCAGACATCTTCCCGGCCTCCGAAACGGACCTCGCCGCGATCCTGTTCACAAGCGGCACAACCGGCACGCCCAAGGGCGTCATGCTCACCCATTCCAACTTCGTTGCCGACTGCTTCCTCGCGCAGGCGAACCTTGACGTCTACCATACCGACGTATTCTACGCCCTCCTGCCGATCCATCATTCGTACACGATGCTCGCAGTCTTCATCGAAGCGATCTCCACGGGCGCGGAGCTTGTATTCGGCCAGCGCATGGTGACGAGCGCCATCCTCAAGGAACTGAAGGAAGCCAGGGTGACGATGTTCCTCGGCGTGCCTCTCCTGTTCAACAAGGTGCTCGCCGGCATTCTCAAAGGCATAAAGGCCAAGGGACCGCTCGTCAGCGGGCTCATGGGCTTCCTGATGGCAGTCTCGGGCTTTACCAAGAAAGCCTTCAAGGTGAATCCGGGCAAGAAGATGTTCGGCTCGGTGCTGGACAAGGCCAGCCTTCGCACAATCCGCGTATGCATCTCCGGCGGCGGCCCTCTCGCGCCCAGCGTGTTCAGGAAGTACAACCAGCTTGGCATCGACTTTGTTCAAGGCTACGGCCTGACCGAGACCAGCCCCATCCTGACCCTCAACCCTGTCGAGGCGTACGAAGAGACGAGCGTCGGCAAGCTGATACCGCAGGTGCAGATGAAGATTCTCGACCCGGATTCCGAAGGCCGCGGCGAAATCGCGGTGAAGGGCCCGATGGTCATGCAAGGCTACTACAAGAACAAGGCGGCCACCGACGAAGTATTCACCGGGGACGGCTGGTTCAAGACCGGCGACGTCGGCTACCTGGACGCCAACAACTACGTCTACCTGACGGGCCGCGCCAAGAACATGATAGTCACCGAAGGCGGCAAAAACGTCTATCCGGAAGAAATCGAGAACCGTTTCCAGCTATACACCGAAGTCGAGCAGATCATGATAAAAGGCCATGAACTCGACAAGGAACAGAAGATAGAAGGCATCGAGGCGCTTGTCTTCCCGAGCAAGGACTGGTTCGACCAGGATGCCGCAAAGACCGGCAAGTCCTGGGACAAGGCGTCCATCGAGACGCACCTGCGCAAGGTTGTGGACCAGGTCAACGCGACAATGATGCCTTATTCGCGAATCGACAAGGTCACGATACTGGCCGAACCTCTGGAGATGACGACGACCAAGAAAGTCAAACGCTTCGTCGCCGCCACGTAAGGCGGCAGAGCCTCAGTCAGACCCGAGTCCGA
Organism: uncultured Treponemataceae bacterium; assembly: GCA_964552925.1. Lineage (GTDB taxonomy): Bacteria > Spirochaetota > Spirochaetia > Treponematales > UBA12059 > SZUA-370. Next base: position 25,549 of record CAZKJA010000001.1, on the reverse strand, counting down.
GGGGAAAGTCCTGGCCGAAGGCGAAGGTCACCGGATACTGCCTCGAGCCCCGGTATTTGAGGGCTAGCCCGGGGAGCCGTTCCTCGATGTACATGCCGAGACCCTTGGCGGTGATCTCGCCGCGGCCTTTCGCTATCCCCTGCAGGAGCAGGTAGGTAAAAAGGCCGTGGCCCAGCTCCGCCGCCTCTATGGCCTGCTGCTCGCTCGTCGTCGACGCGATTATGACGGTACCGGCGGAGCGCGCCAGGCGCACGAGGGCTGTCTCCTCCGCCGCGCCGCGCGTGACGAAACCCTCCGCGAAAGATCCGGAATTGCACGCGTCGATGAACAGCGCCTGCTTCGCGGCCGGGATAGCGGCGAGCAAGGCTCTTACCTCCGACGAGGACAGGCCGTTCGCTGCCAGGGACCCGACGCTCGTCATATGGGTGACATCGGCCAGTACGTAATGGAAATCGTTTCCCCCGGTCCCGGTATCCATGGCTATGCCATGCCCGGCGTAATACAGCACGAAGACGTCCTGTGGAGACGCTTTGGCGGCGACCTTCCCGAACGCCTCGACGAGAGCGGGTTTCGTCGCACGCCCGTCGAGGAGTAGAGAGACTTCGACCGTCCCGAACAGGCCCTTGGCCCCGGACGCGAGGGAGTCGGCGAAGCCCACGGCGTCTTCCACGGAATATCGCAGGCTATAGGCTCCGTTAAGGTATTCATCGATGCCGACGACTATCGCGTACAAAGACGGCTTCAGTACCGCCGGCGGTACGTACTCGACAGCGATGGCCTTCGAACGTACCTCGGAGGATACGCCGCCGGAGGCGATCGCCACCAACTCGTTCTTCCCTTCGACAAGCGGCACCCGGTAGACGCCGCTCCGTGCCGTGCCGACGACAGCGAGGCCTCGCTCCCCCTCTCCGAGGAGCTTGCCGTTCGCATATAGCCTCGGGCCGGACGCACCGCCTTCGACGGCTACGCGGACGTTCGCGTAGCCGTCCTTCGCGTCGATCGCGCCGACCGGGTATGACGCGGCCGAAACCCACCTTCCCGCCGCGTCGAGGATTTCGAGGGTCACGCCCGCCTTCGCCGCGTCGGCCATCGACGCGACGAGTTCCCTTACCCTGGCTGTGGCGCCTTCTATCCTCCCGCCGCCGGCCTTGATCCCTACAAGATCGGGTCGATAGAGCTTCTCGAAGAAGCTGTCAATCGCGAACGCGTCCGATCCGGAGACGATGTTGAGCGTCCGCCGTATGGCGCCGTCCGTCCCGGTAAAGTATCCCTCGGGCGTCCACGCGACATAATCCTTCCCGTCGTCGCCGATAGCCACGCCGACCAACGCCTCGCCGGTACCGAGGTCCCAAAGCCGTGCCGTTCCATCGCGCGATGCGGTGAGCAGGCGTTTCCCATCGGGGGACGTCGCGATGGAGGCGACCCCGGCGATGTGGCCCTCGTAACTCTTCCCGGCTTCCCCACTCGATACGTCCCAGCTTCGCACGAGACCGTCGTGGCTACCCGCGAAAAGCGTCATGCCGTCCCGGGAGAACGCTATCACGCCCGCCCGGAACGACGAGAGCGTCCCGGCTACGGTCTCCCCTTCGACGAGTCGGCGCAGGGTGCTGCCCTTGGCAGAGTCGTACAGGCTCAAGGCGCCGAAAAGCGTGGCCACGGCGATCTTCGAGCCGTCCGGCGACACGGCGATATCTGCTGGCCACTCGGAAGACGAGTCGAGCGTCGCCCGTTTCTTCCCCGTACCCGCGTCCCAGATCGACGAGGCCGACTTGATCCCGAGCATCCCGAGGGAGAACGCGACGACGAAAGACCCGTCCGGCGATACGCCGAAGACCGGGCTGACATGCGATCCGCCCAGGCGTATCGACCGCATGACTTTGCCGGTCCGCGCATCCTGGATGTCGAGGGACTTGCTTGGTATGTCCAGGTTGTAGAATCCGTACCCGCTTCCGAGCCGGGCTATCTCGATTATCGCTCCGGTCGGCTCGACGACCGGAGCGACGAGGACCGAACCCGTCGCGGTTTCGACGAGGCGGAGGCTACCATCCCCGCCCCTCGCCACAGCGAGCGACAAATCGTCGGAGACGGCGGCGGGGACTCCTTCCCCTGGCCATTGCGGTGATTCGACGGCGCGGAAATCCAGGGCGTCCCGGTACATGATCCGTCCCGACCGACTGGAGACGATGAACAACCCCGAACCGCCCGAGGCGAAGGATGCCCTCCCCCCGAAAACGCCGGATCCGGAGAATTTCCCGAGGGCGGAACCGGAAACCGGATCGAGCGACGAGAACGCTTCGCCTTCCGAGGCGAATACCGTCGTCCCGCCGGTCGACGAGCTGACCGGCCCCTTGAAGCCCTTGCCGGGGATGCGCCCCATGGATTTACCGGAAGAGGCTTCCAGGATATCGATGCCGCCCGCGCCCGCCACGAGCGCCGTCCCCGCTGCCGAGTCGAGCCAGACGCGGTCTCCGCTGGCCGCGGACGCGCCGCCGATCCTCGATCCCGTATCGCGCGCGCTTATGGCGATCTGGCCGCCTTCGGCGTGCGAATATATCCTGTCCCCGCCCGGCGAGAATCGGATACCTTCGATACTCGCGGTGTGCGCCTTGACGCTCCATACAGCGACCCGCCGCCCGGCGTCCCATAGCGTCAGCTCGCCCCTTGACGATCCCGTCGCGAGCCAGGCACCATCGTCGGAGAGCGCTATCGAGGCGAATCCGGCGGCGAGGCGGGCGTCCTTGGGCGTCAATGTTCCCTGTATCTCGAGCTCCCGGCCGGACAGCAATGTCACCGCGCTCGTAGACTCTCGCCAGGAGAGTACAGCGGCCCGGTTCCCGCCCGAGGCCGCCGCGGAATCGAACACCATTTCGCCCGGCAGGAACCTGGCGACGCTCGTGCCCGTGGCCGGGTCGTATATCGCTATCGACGAGTCGGTGGTAAAGACGACGGCACGCCCCCCGACGAACGGGTAAGCGGCAGGCTTGCCGCTGAAGGTTGCGACTTGGCGGCCGCTCCGTACGCTCCACAGTATGGATATCTCGCGGTCACGGTCATGGGAGACGACGAGCCGCCCATCGGGCGAGGCGGCGAGGCGGTCTATCGCGCCTCCGTGCCCTATCTGTACGGACAGCCTAACCCGGGTTGCCTGGACAGCCTGCTGAGCCGTCGCGAAGGAAGTGCACAGGACGAGGATGGAGAGAATGGCTAACGACGGGATCTTGCGCATGCGGGCCCCCCGGACCGAGTATAAACCCGTCGGGGCAAAGCCGCCATATTCATCCTGGAGCGGTGCTACGCGAGCGAAGGCCTACTTCTTGCCGTAGACGGCCTGGGGTTGGGTTTTGCCGCGGAACAGGACCTCGCCCATCGGCTGGAAGCGCGACTGGGGTTCAAGCGAAAGCTGCTTGTAGACCGGTTGGCTGATGAGCAGGTCCTGCTTGAATTCGCGGCATAACGCGTCGAGGCGGGCCGCTATGTTGACAGCGTCGCCGATGACCCGTATCCGTTGCACGCCGCTCGCCGAAGCGAGTTCGCCCACAGCGACCTTGCCGGCGTGCACGCCGATGCCCATGTGCTTGACCAAGGGCAGCCGGTGCTCCGCCAGGTCTTCCTGCAGGTGCGAAAACTCGTACAGGAAATCGAAGGCGCAGGCTACGGCATCGTCGGCAGCGTCCTTTTCGCCCATCATCCCGAATACCAGGATTGCCGTATCGCCGACAAACTGCTCGACTACGCCCTTGTGGCGCCTGGCGACCACGTCCCAGAGCGCGTAGTAGCGGTTGAGCAAGCCAATAGTCGCGCGGGCGCCTTCCTTCTCGGCTATGGGGGTGAAGTTCCACAGGTCGGCGTAGAGGATCACAACGTCTAGCTTCTCGCCGCTGGCTATCTGGCCTTCGAGCGAGGCATCCGGCCCGGGAGGCGTGACGACCGCGTATACGGCGTCAAGGCGCGCCTTCAGCGAAACCTGTCTGATCTTGTCCGCCACCTGGAACGATCCGAACATCAGGGCGCCGAACATGAAGAACAGGTGCTGTAGCCTGCCCGCGAATTTGATGAAAGCCGGTATGAAATTGGTCAGGGAGAGGCTTTCGACGAGCCCGGCATAGCCCAGTTCCTTGGCCTCGTACGCGCTGATGCTCGAAAGCCGTAGATCAAGGTAAAAGTAGAAGAATATGAACGTGAAGATTGTGCCGAGGGTCAGGAATATCTCCGCCAGGCGCTTGGGCCACTTCCGCCGGAACAATATTGCCAAGGCCTGGATGCCTCCCAGATAGAGCGCCGTCGCCCACAGGAAAAAGCTCGCCATATCGATAGCTTTGGCGGGCCCGGAAATCGACTGCAGGATCGTATACCCAAACGGCGTCATCAACGAGAAGAAGAAACGGTTGAGCGGGCGATGCCCCCAGCGGGCGAGAAGCGCGATCTGTGCCAGCAGGAAGCCTATGAGCGAGACGAGGGCGGCGCTCTCGGGACGGATGATCGCCGGTGAACTGAACAGTATTATTATGAAGAACAATACAAACTGGCTCGAGTAGAGGAAAAATTCTTCTAGGTAGCGCCGGGGAAGGAATTTCATGTCCGGCGTCGATCATAACCGATTCGGGGCGCGGTGTCACGCCATCGATGGGACCGGAGCCGCGGGGAATACGATCCTGAACGTCGCCCCGCTATGCGGGCTTGCTTCGGAGGATCTGACTTCGAGGGTTCCGGAGAGTTGCTTTACCAGAAGCCGTACCAAGGTGATGCCCAGGGTATCCTGTCTCTCGAAATCGTACCCATCCGGCAGTCCCACGCCGTCATCGGCGACGACTATCTCGACATTACCATCGCCAACCGGACGTATAATGACACGAATTTCGCCTTTTTTTTCATCGGGAAACGCGTATTTGTAGGCGTTGGTTATAAGCTCGTTCAGGATGAGCCCGCACGGTATCGAGGTGCTGACATCGAGGATGACGTCCTCGGATTCATCGATGAGCTTCACGAAGCCGCTGGAGCCGTGCACGATGGATAATTGGTCGATAAGCCTGGCTACGTAGTCGCTCATGTCGACGCGGGCGTAATCCCTCGTTTTGTACAGTTCTTCGTGAACCAAGGACATTGCCATCACCCTGTCGCTGCTGTTCCGGAACGCATCGATCGCCTGCCCTGGCGTCTGGATGACGGAAGCCTGCAGGTTGAGCAGGCTGGATATGACGTTCAGGTTGTTCTTGACGCGATGGTGCACCTCGCGCAGGAGCACTTCCTTTTCCTCGAGATTGCTCCGTAGACGCTCCTGGGCTTCCCTGCGCTCGGTGATGTCGACATGGGTCCCGACAAGACGCAGCGCCTTTCCTTGTTCATCGCGGGCCACGCACTTGCCCCGCGCCCGGATCCATCGCCAGGTTCCGTCTTTCGCCTTGAGCCGGTACTCGGAATCGATGAAATCGCTTACTCCGTCGATGCAATGCCGGTTGGCTTCCAGTGTCCGCTCCAAGTCATCGGGATGGAGTCGCGAGCGCCATGCCTCGCCGGTGCCGGTGTATTCGCCCGGTTCGTAACCGAGGATCCTGTAGTACGTCTTGTTGTAGTACGCGATATCGGAAGCCACGTCCAGGTCCCACAGTCCATCGCTTGTCGCTTCCATGCTGAGATTGAACCGTTCTTCGCTCTCGAGCAGCGCGGATACCGCCAACCTCGATTTGATCTGGTCGGACAGGATCTTGCCAGCCAATATGGTAGCCAACGGGTACATCGCGATGACGAGGGGGCCGACGCGCTGGAAGGTACTTATGCCGACTCCGGCGGGCAGGGTGAACATGCAAGCGAGCATCACGACGTGGACTGCGAGGCCGAACGCGTACAACCCCGCGGTTCTTGGCGGTTTGTCCTCGGGCTTGCGTCTTTTTCTGGCGAAGAGGCCGATCCCGGCTGACGAAACGATTACCAGGATCCCCATGACCATGCCGGATCCGCCTATCGATATCCGGAGCGCCAGCGGCATGAAGCTCGCGATGACAGCGGCCAAGGGTCCGAAGAACCAGGCGCACAGGCTCACCATGATGGAGCGGCCGTCGAAAATGAGCCCGGGTCCGATCACCAGGGGTTTGAGCATGCCGATCACTGCCGCTGTTCCGAACAGTATTCCCTGGAGGACAACGCCAGCGCGGGATGTCCGAGGCATGCGGTTCTCGACGAAATCCGACAGGATTGTCAAGGAAATGAGGATCGTCAGGTTCATCACCAGGTCGAGCACCATGCCGATGCCTACGCTGTTCATATATTTAGATTACAACGAGGATGCGCCGCCTACAAGGGTAGATCCGGATTTCAGCCTGTATGCCTGCCGGCCTTCCATTTCCGGAGCACCGAGGCCGCCACGCCCGCGACCGGCAAGCTCATCGCGCCGGCGAACGCCACAAGCACGAAAGCCCACTTGAGCGCGGTCGAGCCGCATGCCGCTACCGCCGCGATCCGTACGGCCGCGTACGACACGGAACCCGGCGGTCCGGAATCCACAATCGCCAGCATCACGGACACGGAAGCGTTCTCGAGCAAGTCGAACAGCACCGCAACGAACGGGACGAGCAGGAGAAAATACCGGGGCGTACCGGCAGTCCCCGCGATGCGGCGCAGGCCAAATGCCCACGCCGAAGCGAGAAAGAACCCGTAGGCCAGCGGGAAGGCCAGGTCGTAGGTCCAGTGCAGGCGTATCATCGCGCTTCGTCCGGCAGCGTCGTAGAGTGAGGCCCTGCGTAAGGCCTCGGCCGGGGAATATGCGAACGCTGTATCGAACTCCGCGCCGCGTGGCGTGTGCTCCAGCATCAGCTTTCCCATGACCGGATAACCGAACAGGTAGAACGCGACGAGTAGTGTCAGCGCCAGCGCGAGTACCGGGGGTTTGGACAGCGCGTTTCCAAGTTTTCGCATGGGCTTGAGTATAGTGTGGTCAACTCTGGTATTCAAACGGAAGGCTAGTTCCTCGAAGCTTGTGCCTCGGGGTTCAGGGTTACCGTCGACAGTATGGTCAAGTACTCGCTACTACTGCCAACGGTACCCATTCAAGGCCAGATACAAGCTTCGATGAACTAATTATGTCTTGGCTGAGACGAACCTTTCGACGACCGCGCGATACGCCGGGTCGCGCCACGCGTACTCGAGGATGGCTTCCAGATAGCCGGAGGGATCGCCCGTGTCCAGCCGCAGGCCTTCGAGGCGCGTCCACGCGACCTTTCCGGCGGCTATCATCCTGTCGAGCGCGTAGGTGTGGTAATACTCGCCCGCGCCGTGCTTCTTCCAGCCCTCGGCCAGTATTTTAAAGAACTCGGGCGTGTACAGGTAACGGCCTATCGATACTTCATGGCTCGGCTCGGCGCCCTTGGCCGGCTTCTCGATGAATCCCTTGACGGTCACGCCGTCGGGAGCCGGGTCGATTACGCCGTATCGCGACACGTCCCCACTCTCGTGCAAGGCGGCGAGCACGCACGAACCCGTGCGCTCGTAGACATCGATCAGTTGCCTCGCCAACGGCGGCGAACCGAAATGCAGGTCGTCGGGGTACGCGACTACGCAGGGTTCCCCGCCGAGCAGGGGGGCCGCCTGGAGAAGGGCATGGCCGGTACCGCGCATCTCGGTCTGGCGCACGAACGAAATCCGCGCCGCGGGCGGTGCTATCAAGGCGGCCTTGTCGGGCTTCCCTTCGCGGGCGAATACCGCCTCGAGCTCGGCCTCGTGGTCGAAGTAGTCGTCGAGGGCCTTCTTGCGCCTGCTCGTAATGATTATGATGTCCTCGATACCCGACGCGACGAACTCGTCGACGACGAAGGCGATCGAAGGCTTGTTTATGAGGGGGAGCATTTCCTTGGGCACGGTCTTGGTGACCGGGAGGAAGCGGGTGCCGTAACCGGCGGCGACTATTATGCCTTTCATGCACCCGATGATATAGGCGTTGTCCGCGATTGTATACATGGCGGTACGATAGCGGTGGTATAATGGGGCGTGGTCGACAAAAAAAGACATAGCTCGTCCCGGGTGTCCCGGATAAGCCTCAAGCAAAGGATATTCTTCGTGCTTCTGGCGGTCTCCCTGGTATCGACGATGGCAGAGACGTTTTTTGTCCAGCGTTTCTTCCACCGATACGTGGTTGACACGAGTTCCGCCAAGGTGATGTCGATAGCCCAGCGAGTGGCGCACGACCCCGAGATAATCGCCGGTTTCGCGGCTGCTGACCCGTCAATGCTCATCCAACCCTTGGCCGAGCGGTACAGGGTGATTTCCGAAACCAGTTATGTGGTCGTCTTCAACATGGACTCGGTACGATACAGCCACCCTATAGCGGACAGGCTGGGCCAGCGCTTCGTTGGCGGCGATGAACGAGCGGCCCTCGGGGGAAGCACCTATATCTCCAAGGCAGTCGGTACGCTGGGCCTGTCGATAAGGGCTTTCGTCCCCATCCTCGACGGGAGCGGGCGGCAGCTGGGCGTCGTCTCGGTCGGCCTCCTCCTGCAGGATCTGGACCGGGAGACCCGCCGCATCGGCGCCGTGCTGCTTGCCGCGGCCTCGGTGGTCCTGGCTCTCGGCCTGGTCGGCGCGATCCTGTTGTCCAAGCACATCAAAAAGACAATCCACGGCCTCGAGCCCCACGAGATCGCCACCCTCCTGGAGGAGCGGAACGTCATAATCTCCTCGATCAAGGAGGGCATAGTCGCGATCGACAGGGACGGGCGCGTCATCCTTATAAACGACAATGCCAAGCGGATACTCGATATATCGGACGACGTGGAAGGCCGGCCGGTAACGGACGTCATCCCGAACACGAAGCTTCCGGAGGTAGTCCACACCGGGGAATCGCACGTCGACGAGGAACAGGTACTCAACCGCAAGGTGGTTCTCGTCAACAGGATACCCTTGGTATCCCGCTCGGAAACTATCGGCGCGGTCGCCACCTTCAGGGACTTGAGCGAGATCCGGTCGCTCGCCGAGGAACTCACCGAGGTCCGGCAGTACATCGACGCCTTGCGCTCGCAGCATCACGAATACCTGAACAAGATGCACGTTGTCTCCGGCCTCTTGCAGCTCGGCAAGCACGAAGACGCGGTGCGCTACATAGTCAGCACCGTCAGCGTGCAACAGAAGATGTTCGACATCCTGCGCGCGCGGATCCGCGAACCGGATATCGCCGGCTTGATACTGGCCAAGATGAACGAAGCCCAGGAAGCCAATATCGAATTCATCCTTGGCGAACGCACAATGGTACCACCGCTGCTTCCCGGGGCTGTGCCATCGGTCGTCACCATCCTGGGAAACCTTGTGCAGAATGCAATCGAAGCCTTGCGTCCCCTCGAACGGCACGACAAGCGCATAATCGTCGATTGTTACGTGGCGGATCGCTGGCTCGTGATCCGCGTCATTGACAACGGCGACGGCATGGCGCCGGATATACGCGGACGCCTGTTCGAACGGGGAGTCAGCTCCAAGACAGGCGGGACGAACATGGGAATCGGGCTGAGCCTCGTCCGCATGCACGCGACGATGCACGGCGGTTCGGTCGTGGTGCACGAGGGACCGGGCGTGAGCGTCGAGGCAAGGCTTGCCTGCTCCGCCGTGATGGACGACGGAGAATGCGAAAAGACCATAAGCGGAGAACCGACATGAAGGAAAATGTACGGGTGATGGTCGTCGAAGACGATTTCATGGTCGCCGACATCAACCGGCAGGCGACGGAGCAGGTGGAAGGCTTTGCCGTGGTCAAGTTGGCGCTCAACGGCAAGGCTGCCCTCGAAGAACTCGCGGCCGGCCGTATCGACCTCGTCATCCTGGACGTGTACCTGCCGGATATCCATGGTCTGGAACTTCTCAAGGAAGCCAGACGGCTCGAATACCCCGTCGACTTCATCCTGATCACAGCAGCGCAAGACACGCGGACGGTGGAGCAAGCGATGCGGTACGGTATCATAGATTACATCATCAAGCCCTTCGACTTCGCGCGCTACCGATCCGCCCTTGTAGAATACCGCGACCGCCGCTCGGCCTTGGGTTCGGTCGGATTCATGAACCAGAGCCGGGTTGACACCCTCCTCGTGCGCGCGCCTTCGTCAAACGAAGACAGACCCTTGCCCAAAGGGATATCGGCGTTGACCCTCGAGAAGGTCCAGGGGTACCTCGCCAAGAATTCCGGAGAGGTACTCGCGGCCGATATCGCTGAAAAAATCGCCATATCACGGGTGACCGCTCGACGCTACCTGGAGTACCTCGCGGAGTCGGGGGTCCTCCGCAAGGAGATCAAGTACCAGAAAGTGGGTCGGCCGCTCGTGTACTATTCCAGGCCCGCCTGAAAGGCACAGGCGGCCGCTGTTTTATTTACGCACCTCGGCTACCGCCCAGTCCATAGCGTCGCGTATCATCGATTCCGGCGGGCTCTTGATATGCCCGAGCCTCATAAGGTCGTCCGTGGTCTTCCTGGCTTCCAGGATGTCGGCCATGGCGCGGTCGTGCACCTGGTCCCAGGTCATCGGCGTTCGGGCGACTCCTTCCTTGACCGCCTGCACGGCGACGTCGGCCGCCTCGATGGCGAACACGTCGGTCTCGTCCATCTTCGCGATTATGTCGTCAGGGTTTATCCCGCGCTTCTCGGCGAAGTCGGCTATCGAATGCGCGCAGCGGATCGCCATGCCGTCGGTGATCTTTTTCGCGCGCACGAGGAGGGCGCCCCTCAAGAGGCCGGGGAAGCATATCGAGTTGTTCACCTGGTTGGGGAAGTCGCCGCGGCCAGTCGCCACGATGTAGGCTCCCGCCGCCTTGGCCGCGTGCGGCCAGATCTCCGGCACCGGGTTGGCGCAGGCGAAGACAATCGACTTGGGCGCCATCGCCTTCACCCATTCCGGCTTGACAGTGTCGGGACCGGGGGTCGACAGCGCGATGAGCACGTCGGCGCCTTTCAACGCGGCGGCTTCGTCGGCGTAGCGGCCGGGGTTGGTCTTCTGGCACAGTTCCCACTTGCGGTAGTTGCGGGGGTCCTTCTCGATGTCGGCGCGGCCGAGGTGGAGCGAGCCCTTGGAATCGAACAGCGTCATCTTGTCGGGATCGCCGCCGTCGGCCAGTATAAGCCGGGCGATCGTAGTGTTCGAGGCGCCTGCGCCGAGGAGCACTATGCGGACATCGCCTATCTTCTTTCCGGTCAGCTTGAGCGCGTTGATAAGGCCGGCCAACGTCACGGTAGCCGTTCCCTGCGCGTCGTCGTGCCACACGGGGATGTCGCAGGCTTCTCGCAACTCGTCGAGCACCTTGAAGCAGTTAGGCTGGCTTATGTCCTCGAGGTTGACGGCGCCGAAGCTGGGCTGGACCATCTTCACGAAGTCTATGATCTTCTGCGGGTCGTGCTTGCCGTCGGGGCCGCGCGAATCGATGCACAGCGCGGTAGCGTCGACGCCGCCCAGGTACTTCATCAGGAAGGCCTTGCCTTCCATCACGCCGAGGCCGCCCGGGGGCGTGCAGTCGCCGTCGCCGAGCACTCGGGTGGAGTCCGAAACCACCGCGACCAGGTTGCCGCGGTTTGACAAGGCGAACGAAGCCTCGTTGTCGTCGCGTATCGTCGTCGAGACCTTGGATACGCCTGGCGTGTACCACACGTTGAACCAGTTGAAGCCCCACAACCCGCACTTGGGTACGGTCTGCATCTTGCCCCCGAAGAAGGTGTGCGCGTCAATTGACAGCTTCTTCAGGAACAAAGTCTGGGCCTTCGCCCGCTGGTCGGGCGAAAGGTCGGCGGGCAAGGCGTCGGAGAGATTCTTCAGGCTGATGTCGATGCTCATTAAAAACTCCTCACTTCAACAAGTTGGGCAGGAACATGATGATCTGTGGAATATACGTCAAAATCACAAGATCCGCCAGCATTATGAGGAGGTAGGGCGTGATGACCTTGACCAGGCGCTCGATGGGTATCTTTGTTATCGCGCTCGCGACGAAAAGGTCCAGGCCGACCGGCGGCGTTATGGTGCCGATGGCGAGGTTCACGACCATCAGGACGCCGAAGAACACAGGGTCGATGCCGAGGCCCAAGGCTATCGGCAACACTATCGGCGTGAGGATGACGATGGCGGACGAGGCGTTCACCATCGTGCCCGCGATCAGGAACAGGACGTTGACGATTGCCAGGAACAAGAGCGGCGACATGTCAGCGGACATGAAGGTCTGGGCGAGTTGCTGCGGTATCCGCAGGTTCGTGAGCATCCAGCCGAAGACCTTCGAGGCGCCGACTATGAACATGATTATGACGGTCCCGATGACCGCCTTGAATATCAATTCGGGCAAGTCCTTTATCTTCAGTTCCTTGTAGACGAAGATTCCCACAACCAGGCCGTATACAGCCGCGACCGCCGCGGCCTCGGTCGGCGTGAAGATACCGCCGTAGATGCCGCCGATGATGATGACCGGCGTCAGCAAGGCAAAGAACGACTCCTTGAAGGCGACGAAAACACCCTTGACCGTAAATTTCCCCTCACCTTTCCATCCATTTTTTTTGGAAGTGACGTAGGCGACGAGCATCATCGACAGGCCCATCAGGATGCCTGGGGCAAAACCGCCGACGAACAGTTCGCCTATCGAAACGCCGGCGACCACGCCGTAGACGACCATCGTTATCGAGGGTGGTATGACGATGCCGACAGTGCCCGCTGCCGCCACCGTCGCGGCCGCGAAGTCGCGCTTGTAGCCTTTCTTTTCCATCTCGTCGATCATCGTCGTGCCTATGGCCGCGGTCGTAGCCGCGGACGAGCCTGAGATTGCGGCGAAGAACATGCCGGCCACGCAGACTACCTGCGCCAGGCCCCCCCAGAGCGAACCGACGAGCGACTGCGCGAAGCTGACGAGCCGCTTCGTGACGCCGCCGGCCGACATGAAGGAACCCGCCAGCATGAAGAACGGTACCGCCATGAACGAGAACGAGTCGATGCCCGTGTAGAGGATCTGGGGTATCATGACCAAGGGCATCTGCATGTGCGCCACGAGGATATACGCCACCGACAGGCACAGCGAAAACGCCACCGGCACCCCTATTATCGTTAATACCAGAAAAATACCGACGAATATGAACGACATGCTATGCTCCCGTCCGACTAGTCTTGCCATGGCCGAGCACCCTGCGTACGAACGCGAAGGTGTCCTGGATCGTGTAGAGGACCATGAGGATGGAACTCAGGGGGATTACAGCGTAGATGATGCCCATCGGGATGCCCATGCCCGGGGAGGTCTGGAACATCATCATCCTTGTCATCTTGAAGCCCTGCGTGAGCAGGATCAGGATGATGGCGTAGCTGCACAGCTTTATGATGAACTCCACGACGAGTCCCGCGGCCGTGCCCTTGAGCTTGTTGGGCAGGAACTCCACCGCGAGGTGACCGTTCTCCCCCATGATGAGCGCCGAGCCGAGGAACACCGACCAGACGAACAGGAAGCGAGAGAGTTCCTCCGCCCAGTCGAAGGTAAAGGAAAAAAAATATCGGCTGATCACCGAAAAAAATGTGACCGCCAGCATTATCGACATCGCCGTGACCGAAAACCAGTAGAGGACGGTACGGAGTCCTTTGAGCAGCGAGTTCATCGACGCCTCCTTGGATCATGCGGGACGTGCGCGCGGAGCGGCCGGCGTTACATCGGCCGCTCCGCTACAGCGCGCCGTTTACTTCGAGCGCAGCGCGTCAATCTTCTTGAGATTGTCCCGGCCCACGGAATCGGCGAACATCTCGATGACCTTGGCCGTGGCCGCCTGGAACGGCTTGCGGTCGACATCGATTACCTTCATCTTGCCGGTGGCTTTGATCTTGTCCCACAGTTCCTCGTCGGACTTTGTGGAGAGCTCCCGCTGCCAGGCGGTCGCCTCCGCCGCGGACTCGAGGATCACCTTCTGGACGGCCGCCGGCAAGGCATTCCATTTGGCCAGCGATATGAGCACAGGTTCGGGAGCGTAGGCGTGAGCGGTGCGGGACGCGTACTTCTGCACTTCATAGTAGCGCTGGGTATAGATATGCGCGGACGGGTTTTCCTGGCCGTCGACTGTCCCGGACTGCATAGCCGAGTAGAGCTCGTCCATGCTCATCGGGGTCGGGGAGGCTCCCATCGCCTTCATCATCTCGATGAAAATCTTGCTAGTCTGGACGCGGATCTTGAGGCCGTTCATATCCGCCGGGGTCTTGATTTCCCTGGTGTTGTTCGTCATGTGGCGGATGCCGTTCTCCATGTACCCGAGGAGTTTGATGCCTTTCGGCTCAAGCGCCTTGCCTATTTCCATGCCGACCGAATCGAGGCTCCGGAAGGCGTGCGCCCTGTCATCGAAAAGGAAGGGCAGGTCGAAAATCCCCATCTGCGGCTGGAACTGCGTGAGCGCCGCGGTCCCGACAAGCGCCATGTCGATTGTCCCGTATACCAGGCCCTCGATCAGGGTCTTCTGGTCGCCGAGTTGCGAGGAGGCGAAGACCTGGACATCGACCTTGCCGCCCGTCTTCTGCTTTACGAGTTCGCTGAACTTGACGGCACCCTGGGCGTAGGGGTGGCTCGGGTCGGCAATGTGACCCAGCTTCAGCACGAGCGCGGGGAACTCGGCCTTCGCGGCGCCTTGGGTGGCATCCTTCTGGCCCTCGCCGAATACCGGCGCCAGTAGCGCGATCGCCATGAGCATTACCAAAATTGACTTCTTCATGTTGTCCTCCGTGTAAAAAACCTGAAGGAATCTTTACACGGGACCCTTGATAGGTACACTTTGGGATCGTTTATTGCATTGTGTTCATTCTGTTCATGGCCATTACCGCCTTCCCGTCATCACCGGGCCGGTACCCGTCAGGAAGCCGCTCGCGAAACAGGGCACGTTGTCCGGCCCCAAGGGGTCGGCGCCGGGTTGCGACAATTATTTCAAGCACCTGAAAAGAGCGTGAAAGGTATCACGTAGAAGCCTCGGTCATCGCTTCCTTCAGCCTGTCAAACTCCATTACCAACAAGGCCATATGCTTTTGGGCTTCCCCAACCTTGCCCCGCTTCAGCTCAACCTCGATTGCGGTTGCCATCGCTCGCACGCGCTCTCCGCCGACATTCGCCGAGGCGCCTTTCACGGAATGCGAAAGCCGGCCCGCGGCAACATGGTCGCCGACTTCGAGCGCGTGAGCGAGCGCTTCGATCTTCGGGGGGATATCCTCCATGAAGGCGACGATTATCACCTTCATTAGCTCCGCGTCGTCCATCAAGCGGGACAGGAAGCCAGCCTTGTCGAACACCGGGAGTCCATCCTCCGCCGAGGCGGGCGCATCGCCGACGGTAGGCTTTGCTGGAATCCCGGTCGAGGTAGTCCCGGCAACCTTCTTCCTCGAATCGCCCGGCAGCCACCGTTCGAGCACCGACACCAACTCCGTCGGCGAGACCGGCTTGGATACATAGTCGTCCATGCCGGCCGCCACGCATCGTTCCTTGTCGCCCTGGATGGCGTAAGCCGTCATCGCGATGACGGGAATCGCATGTTCGAGTACAGCCGACCGCGGGTCGCGTATCCTGCGGGTAGCCTCCAATCCATCCATCACTGGCATCTGCACGTCCATGAGCACCAGGTCGTAAGGTATGCTTTCGAGCGCCTTGACAGCCTCCGCGCCGTCGGCCACAGCCTCCGCGCTCAAGCCGAGCTTCTTCAGGATGCCGAGCGCCACCTGCTGGTTGGTGATATTGTCCTCCGCGATCAGGATACGGGCACCCCTGCCCGCGAGGCGCCTGTGGACATCGTCGGCGGTGTAGCGCGTCGTGATCGACGCAGCATGGCTCATGTTGGCAAGGAATTCGCTCTTTGCTATGTTCGCCAGCTCCGCCTGCTTCGCCATCTCCTCGGCACGGACCGTGGTCTCCTCGAGCCGGCGGTTGGTCTCGACCAGCGCCTGCGCGGCTTTCTTGCGCTCGGTAATATCCTCGCCGGAGCTGAGGACCCCGCTGACCTGGCCGTACCGGTTCTTGATAAGCGTGTTGTGCCAGAGGATATCCTTCTCCATGCCGCTTTTCGTGAGCACGGCGTTCTCGAAATGCGCGACCGACGCATCCCCGCCCAGGAATCTCACGTTCACGGCATCGCGTACAATATCGCGGTCGGCCTCCGGCACGCAGACCTCGAACCAGTTCCTGCCGGCGAGTTCGCCGCTCTCGTAGCCGAGCAGGCGGTGGCCGCTGTCGTTGAGGAGCAATATAGTCCCGTGCACGTCCATCGAGAGGATGATCTCGGCCGCTACATTGAGGTATGTGCCGAGCATTCCCCTGCTTACCAACAACTCGCGCTGCTGAGCGGCGATGCTCGCATCGGTCGATTTCAAAAGCACATAAATAAATACTAACAAAACGCCCGTGAGTCCGAGACCCAGCGCACCGCTGGCGGAAAGCAGGCGCCTGATTGAGCGCTCCTGGATGGAAAAATCGTTCATTACGAGGAGTGAGCCGACGACCCGCTTCGAAACGTCCGGGAGCGGAATCTCCCGCAGCATCCAATTGACGCCATCGATGGCGATCCCCTTGTTCTTGCGTTTGGAAGCACGGGCCTTGACGGGATCCTGGACCCAGGCGGCGACCTCGTCGGGCAGGCGTCCATTGGAAGAATAGATTACCACGCTATCGGACAAACGGTCCCAGTCGGCCTCTCGGCCCAACATGCGCATGCCGGATTCCCAGGCTTCCCGGTTCAGGTACTCCTTGCGTATGAGGATGGAGAATTCCCTGTACTCGATCGTGTCCAGGGATTGCATGACATCCTCGATCTCCTTGCCCAGTTCGACGTACCCGAGGAGCGCGTTCCCTTCGAATACCGGTTGGACCAGGCGGAGCGTGAAGGTACCAAGCGGACCTATCTCGATGCCCGAGGCCGCCCGACCCGTCAGCTCTGCCTCGCTCGCGGTGAACCGCTCGATCAAGTCACCGCTTTTCCCCGGGTCGTGGATACGCAACAGGCAGACTCGCGAGGCATCGAAGAAATAGAAGTGGGTGAGCTTGTTCTCCCGCTGCATCGCCGCGAAAGGCGAACTCCATGCGGCCAGCAGGCTTTCGGCATCGCCTGCGCGCAAGGCTTCCCTCGTCGCGGCATCGGATATTATAGGTTGGATAGCCAGGGCCAGCCCCGCCGACTGTTGTCCTATGATCAGGGACATATCGCTGACTATCTCTTGAACCTGATCCTCCACCATATCCGCGAGATTGCGGTCAAATTGCGTCCTGAGCAACACCTGCCATCCTGCGGTCATCACGAGCATGAGGAGTATCAAGGGCGGCATGAGACGGCGCAATACCGGTTTCGGCACAGGTTCGACAAATCGATCGAGTACGGGGAACGGAGAAGCTTCGGTTACGGGGCGGGCCATCGGATCATCTTTCCGCGGACAGGCAGACCCTGTTTCGCCCCTCGTTCTTCGCCTTGTACAAGGCCATGTCCGCGTCTGTCAGCAGGGCGTCCATTTTCATGTCCGGCCTGTAGATCGCTACCCCTATGCTTATTGTTATCGGTACGTCGCCCACCTGCGTCGGGATGGGTTTTTTCGCGACGGCTTCCAGAAAACGCCCGTACAGCGCGGCCGAGTCCTCCGCCCTGAGTCCCGGGGTGACAATGACGAATTCCTCTCCGCCGAAGCGTCCGAGCAGGTCGTATTCGCGCAATTTGCCTTGCAGGAGACGCACGAAGCCGTACAGCACCTCATCGCCTATCAGGTGGCCATGCGTATCGTTTACGTCCTTGAAGTGGTCTATGTCGCATATGCCGACGGTCAGGCCTACGGGATTCCGTTTCTCGCGGGACATCTCGCGCGAAAGGGCATCGAGAATGGCCCTGCGGTTGAGCGTGCCTGTCAACGCGTCATGGGTGGCCTCGTGCGCGAGGGCGACACGGGCTTCGTTGAGCCTCGACTGCAATTCGATCAGGCGCCGGCCGACGTCGATCCTCGCTGTGAGCTCGCCGGGGTCGAAAGGCTTGGCGATATAGTCGTCGGCCCCGGCGGCCAAGCCGGTGATTATATCGGCTTTCTCGCCCCGTCCAGACAACATTATGATGTACGTGGGAAGGTCCGTCTGCAACGACCGCACATTGCGGATCACGTCGACCCCGTCCATCTCGGGCATCACCCAGTCGAGGATAGCCAGCGACGGCGGCTGTTTCTGGCGCAATACATTCCACGCCTGGACCCCGTTGCCCGTTTCCACGACTTCGTGGCCGCTCTTCCTGAGCATGTTGGATAGGACTATCCTCGACGTGACATCATCTTCGGCTATAAGTATACGCATTTCCTCAAATACTCGTTTGCGGGCACGCGCTTGTCAAGTTTGGAAACGATCATTGACGATGCCGTAGCGGGCACCGTACACTGTGGCATGACCTTGATCGAACGACACCTGCGCCCGTTCCTGGCCAAGCTTGCCGCGGTCATAATCGCCTCGGTCCTGTTTGCCGCATCGTTCCCCAACCTGCTTATCCGTGACGGCCTCCCGATCCTGGCGTGGGTCGCCTTCGTGCCGGTTTTCTGGCTGACCAGTAGGGTCAAGCCAGGCGCATCCATCCTCTGGGGCGCCTTGTATGGGTATGTCGCCTACGGTCTCTTCAATTACTGGCTCGGCACCTTCCATCCGCTCGCGGGCATAATAGTCGGCATCATCTATTCAGTGTACCTGGCCGTATTGTTCCCGCTGATGACCTTGTCGACAAGGTTGTTCAGGCGGCGAGGCTATATCGTCCAGTTCCTGCTCTGGATGGGCTACGAATACCTCCGTACAAAAGGTTACCTCGGGTACGCATACGGAATTTCCGGGTATACGCAGTGGCACCAGATCCCGCTGATTCAGATAGCGGACATTTTCGGCGTCTGGGGCGTCTCTGCCCTCGTCGTGTTTCCTTCCGCATGGCTGGCGGCCGCCCTGCACCAAGGCAGAGCGGGTATCAAGGCGTTCGCGCGCACGGAAAGGGCGTCCGCGATCATATGGGCGGCGGCGATGGCGGCGGCGCTTGCGTACGGCCAGTTCGCCAGGATCGACTATGCCGAAGCGCCCGTCAAGCGGATCGCGCTAGTGCAGCACAACACCGATCCCTGGAAGGGCGAGCTCCAGGCCTACGCCCGCAACCTCAGGGTCTTGCGCGAATTGTCTCTTGAGGCCCTCTCGAGCGAGACCAGGCCCGACCTCGTCGTATGGTCGGAAACCGCATTCGTTCCCAGGATACACTGGCATTCCACATACCGCGAAAACCCCGATTATTACCAGCTCGTCAAGGAGTTGCTGGATTTCATGGCCGTCCAGGATGTACCCTTCGTCGTCGGCAACGATGACGCCCGCAAAGAGGCGAATGCCTCCGGCGAGCTCGAACGGGTCGACTACAACGCGGCGATCCTGTTCGACGGCGGCAAGGAGGCGGGCATTTACCGGAAGATCCACCTTGTGCCGTTCACCGAGCACTTCCCGTACCGGAAATGGCTCCCCGGGGTCTACAAGGCGCTGTCCGAGGCCGACACCCACTTCTGGAAGAAGGGAACCGAGGCGACAGTGTTCGAGGCGGCCGGTTTCCGCTTCTCCACCCCGATATGCTTCGAGGATACCTTCGGATACCTGTCGCGCCGCTTCGTCAACGCCGGGGCCGACGTGATAGTCAACATGACGAACGACGCCTGGGCGCACAGCCTGCCATCCCAGATGCAGCACATGAGCATAGCCGTGTTCCGGGCGGTGGAAAACAGGCGCTCTCTTGTACGGGCGACCGCCTCGGGCCAGAGTTGCGGCATAGACCCCAACGGCAAGATCCTGGCGATGGCGGAACCATTCGTCGAGGCGCAGTTGACAGTCGCCGTGCCGATCTTGAAGGGAACGACGCTGTATACGCGCTTCGGGGATTGGCTGGGAGCGGCCTTCGCGCTGGCCGCCGCCGCGATGCTGGCCGTCGGGATCGCAATCAATCTGCCGGGGAAGCGAAAAGCGCCCGGGGTCGAGCGCTAGCAAGCCCGGCGGGCGTCAGGCGACGCGTTCTTTCTTGAGGTAACGATCCAGAAGGACGGCGAGCATGATTATCACGCCCTTGGCGACCAGCTGGAAATGGGCGTCGACGGACATCAGGTTGAACCCGTTGTTCAGGATGCCTATCACGAGGGCGCCGACGAGCGTCCCCAGGATGCTGCCCCTGCCGCCCATCAGGCTGGTGCCGCCGAGTATGACCGCGGCTATCGCGTCGAGCTCGAAACCCTCCCCCGTATTAGGCTGGGCCGACGACAACCTGCCCATCAGCACCATCCCCGCGAGCGCGGTGAGCATGCCGCCGATCACGTACACGGCGAATTTGACGCGTCCCACCCGTATGCCCGAAAGCCGGCTCGCTTCCTCGTTCCCGCCGACCGCGTGTACGTGCGCCCCGAAGGACGTGCGGGTCAGCGTGACGTGCATGATGGCGATGACCGCCGCCATCACCATCACCGGAATGGGGATGCCCGCGACCACGCCCTGTCCGAGCGCCCTGAATCCGCCCTCGAAGCGGATGATGGGCGAGCCACCGGTGATGATGAGCGCTATGCCGCGGTAGATGGTAAGGCCCGCGAGCGTGACTATGAACGGCGGGATCCCCGCCCACGCGATGAAGGCCCCGTTCAGCGCTCCGGCGGCCGCGCCGAGCATGATCCCTGCGAGGATGCCGACGAGCGACGAGCCGGTCGCGTCTATGACTATCATCGCTACGCAGCTGCTCAGGGCGACCAGCGAGCCGACCGAGAGGTCTATCCCCGCCGTTATGATGATGAACGTCATGCCGGCCGCGATGATGCTGTTGATCGACACCTGCCGCGCGACGTTGACGAGATTGGGCACTGTCAGGAACGTGTCCGAGGCCAGGGACATCGAGACGACGAGCACTATCAATACGCCGAACGAGCCGTACCGGGCGAAGAACCGGGTCAAAGCCGCCTTGCCACCATTGTTCATACCGTTGCGCTCCCCTTCAAACCCGATGCGTGGCGGATCACCGTTTCCTGATCCGCTTCTTCCCTGGACAACTCGGCGGTGAACCGCCCCTTGTGCATGACATAGATCCTGTCGCTCATCGACAGGAGTTCCGGCAGGTCGGACGAAATGAGAATGACTGTCTTCCCTTCAAGGCATAACGTATTCATATGCCGGTACATCTCCTGCTTGGCGCCGACATCGATCCCCCTCGTCGGTTCGTCGAGGATTATCACGCGGCCTTCGCACGCGAGCCACTTGGCCAGGACCACCTTCTGCTGGTTGCCTCCGCTGAGGGTGCCGACATCGTGCGAGTCGGACGGGCACTTCACTGCAAGCTTTTCTATGTAGTGGGCCGAAACCGCTGCCTGCCTGGCCTTGTCGATGAACAGGCCGAAGCTGCTTATCCTGTCCAGAATTGTCACCGTTATGTTGTCCCGGACGGTGCGCCCGAGGAGCAGGCCCTGCTCCTTGCGGTTCTCCGGTACGAGCCCTATCCCCAGGTCCCTGGCGTGGCGGGGCGACTTTACCCGCACCGGCTTTCCCTCCACGCGGGTCCCGCCGGCCGGAGACGCGTCCGCCCCGAACACCTTCCGGGCCCATTCCGTCCTGCCCGCTCCGACAAGGCCGGCGATGCCGACGACTTCCCCCGCCCGCGCGACGAAGGTGATCGCCCGATCGCCAGGCATTCCTCCGGGCTCTTGATCCACCTCGAGGATAGTCTCCCCGGGGGCGGTAATTTCCTTGGGGTAGTGGTTGGCTATCGACCTGCCGACCATGCTGGTGATCAGCTGTGGCAGGCTCAGTTCGCCCGCAGGCCCCCCGTTGACGACGCATCCGTCCCGCATCACCGTCACCCTGTCGGCTATCCGCTCGATTTCTTCGAGGCGGTGCGAAATATAGAGTATGCCTACCCCGCTCCTCTTGAGCGTGTCGATGGTGCGGAAGAGCAGGTCTATCTCGGTTCCGGTCAGGGAGGCGGTCGGCTCGTCCATCAGGATGAACCTGGCATTCCTGGAAAGCGCCCTGCAGATCTCGACGAGTTGCTGCTCAGCCATCCCCAGCGATCCTGAGCGGACGGTCGGATCCAGCTTGACCCCGAGCCGCGCGAACACCGCTCTGGCCATGTCGTTCAACCTGGACAGCGACATTATCCAGCGGCCGGCTACCCACTCCCTGCCCAGGAACAAGTTATGCGCGACGCTCAGATACGGGACCAGGCTGAGTTCCTGGTATATAGTCGCGATACCCGCCTGCGCGGCTACGCCCGGATTCTTTAGAACCACATCCCTGGAATCGAGCGTCACCTTGCCGGTATCGGGCTGGGTAGCGCCGCTGAGGATCTTGAGGAGGGTCGATTTTCCCGCCCCGTTCTCTCCCAGCAAGACGTGCACCTCGCCGGTACATATGGAGAACGAGACATTGTCGAGCGCCTGGACGCCCGGGAAGCGTTTGGACACGGCTTCGACGGACAGGTTCGAGACCTGCCCGCCCAAGCCTGGCGGCGTAGCTTCCGCGGCAACACCGTTATTTTTTGAACTGTCCGACATTTTCTTTGGTGACGAAGGCCACGTCCATGATCTTCTTTGCCGGTACTTTTTCGCCCTTGACGAGCATCTGGACCGCCTGGACGCCGAACCGGCCGATATCGTACGGCGGCAGCGCTATCGTCATGAAGATCTCGCCTTCGGCGACCGCCTTGAGCGCGTCGGGATTGGCGTCCATACCGGTAATCTTGACGCTCCTGTTCATCGATTTGGCCGCGGCCAAGGCTCCCATAGCCATTTCGTCGTTGAGGCACAGGATGGCCTCGGCGTCCGGGAAACGCTGGAGCATGTTCTCGGCTACGGGTAGCGACTTGGCCCGGTCGTAATACCCGGTCTGCCACGCCAGCACTTCAATGTTCGCGTACTGGGGCAAGGTGTTCTTTATGCCGGTGATCCTGTCCTCCGACGACGCGGCGCCAGGGGTCCCGGTGAGGATGATCACCTTGGCCGGTTTGCCCTGCAAGCCCTTGCCGTACCAATGGATCAATTGTTCCCCGAGCACCACGTTGTTCGTGCCTATGAAACCGGTGGCGTTCCCTTCGCCAAGGTTCCGTTGAAGAGCTATGACAGGAATGCCCATGGCCAAGGCTTTTTTCGCCAGCGGAATCGCGCCGTCATCGACGCCGTTTATCAGCAGGAACTTGATGTTCTTGGTCAGCGCGTCTTCGACGTCGGCCACCTGCTTCTCAATCTTGTTCTGGGCATCGAGGATCAGCGCCTCGTACCCTGCCTTCGCAGCTTCGTCCCTGACACCCTGCGCCATTGTCGCGTAGAACGGATTGCTCGTCGTGGATACGCTGAAGGCGATGAGGACGGGCTTCGCCGCTCCAGCCGCCGGGGCGGCTTCAGCGCCACCCTTGGCGAAGACACCAGAAGCGCACAGAGTCAGGATCACCAAGACCGCGATTACACATTTCCCTTTCATCTTTGTACCTCCAAAATGGACTTTAAGTGGATTTCGTTGTGTATTGTACATCGTCATTGCTTATATGTCAAAGAACTTTCATAAACCCGCTTCCTGAGCCAGAGAATGCCTCGAGGCCCGACTCGGCGCCAGCGAGAAAATAACATTGACAACAAGGAAGGCACGCCGTACCATCTGCGCAATCTCAAATCAAAAGAAAGAACCGCATTTTATTGGAGAAGCAACGTTGAGCAACGAGCCTTCACGCGACGGCCCCATCGAACCCACATGAAAATTCTTTGCGTGGCGGACGAGATCGATCCGCTGGTCCACTCGATCCGGATTCGCGAGCGTTTCGGCAATGTCGACCTCGTGCTGAGCGCCGGAGACTTGCCGATGGATTACTTGTCGTACATCGTCAGCGCGCTCAACAAGCCGTTATTGTTCGTGTTCGGCAACCACAACCTCAAGGACTTGCCCTATTTCCGCCCGAACGCGGGCAGCGCGCCGGTTGCGGAACACGATTACGGCCACGATTTCGGCGCAACGTACATAGGGTTCAAGTCACGCCGCGAAGCCGGCTTGATTGTCTTCGGATTCGGCGGCTCGATGCGCTACAACAACGGCCCGAACCAGTTCAGCCAGGCCCAGATGTGGACCAGGGTCCTGCTAAAAGTGCCGGCCCTGCTGTTCAACCGCCTGCTGTTCGGCCGCGCGGTCGACATCGTCCTCACGCACGCGCCGCCCAAGGGCGTACACGACCGCCCCGACGTCTGCCACCGTGGCTTCGAGGCCTTCCTGTGGCTGATGCGCGTCTTCAAGCCGCGCTACCTCGTTCACGGACACATACACATCTACGATCCCCGGGAGGAACGCATCGCGCGCTACGCGGGGACGACCGTCATAAACACGTACGGATACCACGTGCTGGACACGGAGACGGACCATGCCTGACACGTTCGACGCCATGGCAGAGACTGACTTCTCCAAGGCTCGCTTGAGCGAAGTGTTCGCGCGCATCGCCGGATTCATGTCCCCCGGTAGGCGCAGGCTGCTCGCCCTCGAAGAGGTTCGCGCCATTCTGAAAATCCGGGGCGAAGAGTATAGGGGCGTCATGGCTGTCCCGGTCGACCTTATCATCGGATCGGAGGGTCGGTACCGCGACTTCGCCAGGGGCTTCCTGCCCAAGCACAGCTACCTCCGGGATCGCTGGGTACGCGTCGATTCGGCGCACTACCATGACATCATCCTGCCGCCGATCAGGTTATACGAACTTGGCGGAGCCTACTTCGTACGGGACGGCAACCACAGGGTATCGGTAGCCAAGATGCAGGGCGTGCTTGAAATCGACGCCGAGGTCGTGTCACTCGATTCAGCCATCCGCATTGAAAAGGGCATGGATCTGGATGAGATCAAGCACGCCCTTATAGAATACGAGAAAAAGGAATTCTACGCGCAGACCCTTTTTGGCCAAGTGACCGACGACGCCGACCTCGATTTCACTAGCCCGGGCGCCTACGACCAGATCGTCGAGCACATCCTTGTGCACAAGTATTACATGAACCAATCGAGCGACAAGGAAATCGACTTCGTCATGGCGACGGATTCCTGGTACAGGACCGTCTACAAGCCGATAGCCGACACGATCCGCGCCGGCAGCCTGGAACAACGCTTCCCCGGCAGGACCGTAAGCGACCTGTACCTCTACATCGTGAAACACTGGGACGAGCTCAAGAAGCGCTACGGGGTGCACTACCCCGCCGCGGAAGCCGCCAGGGATTTTGCTTCGAGGTATGGCAGCAATTTCCTGCACAGGCTACAGAAGTTCCTTCTGGGCATTCGCAACAAGTAGCTGACAATCATCAAACCAGGATTCCCGACCACAGGCGCTCCAGGAACACCTGCCAGGGGAGGATGTCGATACCGTCGGTCCTGCGAGGGACTGTTTCCCTGCACACGACGATATAGGCGGCGAGTGCACCTTCCTCCCTCAGGGCTCTCAAACCTCTAAGATCACGCTCGTCGACCCTGGCGGTTGCCTTTACCTCTATAGCCGTCTTGTCATCCAAAATGAAGTCAACCTCGAAACCCGAGGTCGAGCGCCAGTATTTCAGGCTGGTTCGAGGGGAGCGGTAATCCCGCCAAGCGGCCAGCT